>WHSM01000044.1 GCA_009380105.1 Micromonosporaceae bacterium | reverse complement strand
GTGAGGTACTTGGACAGCTCGGTCCGGTCGAAGAGCGTGAGCAGCTCCGGCCGCATCTTCGGCACGTCCTGGCGCTGCAGGCTGACGTCATCGCCCTCCAGCGAGCACACCAGGTTGACCTTGCGCCACTCGGGGTTCATGCCGGGGAAATCGTCGCGGGTGTGACCGCCGCGGCTCTCGTCCCGCTCCAGGGCGGCCCGGGCGGTGCATTCCGAGACCACCAGCATGTTCCGCAGGTCCAGCGCCAGGTGCCAGCCCGGGTTGTAGCGCCGGCCGCCGGTCGCGCCCACCTTGGCCACCCGGTCGCGCAGCGCGATCAGCTTCTCCAGCGCCCCGGCCAGCTCGTCCTTGCGGCGGATGATGCCGACCAGGTCCTGCATCACCGCCTGCAGGTCGTGCCAGACCGCGTACGGGTTCTCGCCGTCCCGCTCCAGCGGCGCCAGCGCGATCTCGGCGGCGTCGCTCATCGCGGCCTCGGAGATCGCCGGCCGCGCGTCGCCCAGGTGGTCGATGTACTCGACCGCGCCGGCGCCGGCCCGGCAGCCGAACACCAGCAGGTCCGACAGCGAGTTGCCGCCGAGCCGGTTCGAGCCGTGCATCCCGCCGGAGACCTCGCCAGCGGCGAACAGCCCCGGCGTGGCGGCCGCTCCGGTGTCCGGGTCGACCTCGACACCGCCCATCACGTAGTGGCAGGTCGGCCCGACCTCCATCGGCTCCTTCGTGATGTCCACGTCCGCCAGCTCCTTGAACTGGTGGTGCATCGACGGGAGCTTCTTGACAATGGTCTCGGCGGGCAGCCGGGTCGAGACGTCCAGGTACACGCCGCCGGCCTTGGTGCCGCGCCCCGCCTTCACCTCGGCGTTGATCGCCCGGGCCACCTCGTCACGGGGCAGCAGCTCCGGCGGGCGCCGGTTATTGTCCGGGTCGGTGTACCAGCGGTCGGCTTCCTGCTCGGTCTCGGCGTACTGCTTGCGGAACACGTCCGGCACGTAGTCGAACATGAACCGCTTGCCCTCGGTGTTGCGCAGCACGCCGCCGTCACCGCGCACCGACTCGGTGACCAGGATGCCCTTCACGCTGGGCGGCCACACCATGCCGGTGGGGTGGAACTGCAGGAACTCCATGTTGATCAGCTTCGAGCCGGCGCGCAGCGCCAGGGCGTGCCCGTCGCCGGTGTACTCCCAGGAGTTCGAGGTCACCTGGTACGACTTGCCGACCCCGCCCGTGGCCAGCACCACCGCGGGGGTCTCGAAGAGGATCAGGTCGCCGGACTCGCGCACGTAGCCGAAGGCGCCCGCGATCTTGCCGTCGTCCAAGACCAGCTCGGTGATCGTGGTCTCGTCGAACACCTTGAGCATGGCCTCGTAGTCGCCATGCTGGGCCTTGTCCTCCTGCTGCAGTGAGACGATCTTCTGCTGCAGGGTGCGGATCAGCTCCAGGCCGGTGCGGTCGCCGACGTGGGCCAGCCGCGGGTACTCGTGGCCGCCGAAGTTGCGCTGCGAGATCTTGCCGTCCTTGGTGCGGTCGAACAGCGCGCCGTAGGTCTCCAGCTCCCAGATCCGGTCCGGGGACTCCTTGGCGTGCAGCTCGGCCATCCGGAAGTTGTTCAGGAACTTCCCGCCGCGCATCGTGTCCCGGAAGTGCACCTTCCAGGTGTCGTTCGGGTTGACGTTGGCCATCGCGGCCGCGGCGCCGCCCTCGGCCATCACCGTGTGGGCCTTGCCGAACAGTGACTTGGAGATGATCGCCGTCTTCTTCCCGGCGAGCCGGGCCTCGATCGCCGCTCGCAGGCCGGCGCCTCCGGCGCCGATCACCACCACGTCGTACGAGTGTCGCTGGATGTCAGTCATCTGTGTTTCTCACCCCACGAACCGCAGGTCGGAGATCCAGCCGGCGGCCACGGCCATCACGTAGAAGTCGGTCACGGCGAGCGTCGCGAGCGTGATCCAGGCCAGTTGCATGTGCCGCACGTTCAGCCAGGACACGTAGCCCCACAGGTGGTAGCGCACCGGGTGCTTCGAGAAGGTCTTGAGCCTGCCGCCGATGATGTGCCGGCAGGAGTGGCAGGACAGCGTGTACGCCCAGAGCATGATCACGTTGCCCCAGAGCACCACGTTGCCGAGTCCGAACCCGAATCCGGACGGGCTCTGCATCGCCAGGATCGCGTCATAGGTGTTGATCACCGAGATGATGCCGGCGGCGTAGAACGCGTACCGGTGGGCGTTCTGGAAGACCAGCGGGAACCGGGTCTCACCGGAGTACGACGCGTGGCCGTCCGGGACCGCGCACGCCGGCGGGGAGAGCCAGAACGACCGGTAGTACGCCTTGCGGTAGTAGTAGCAGGTCAGTCGGAACAGCAGCAGGAACGGCAGGCTGAACGCCGCCTCCGGGACGATCTGCCAACCCGGCAGGTACGTGCCGAAGTGGGCGGCGCCCTCGACGCACCGGTCGGTGATGCACGGCGAGTAGAACGGGGTCAGGTACTGGTAGTCGTCGACCCAGTAGTAGTCGTGCATGAAGACTCGGAACGTGGCGTACCCAACCCACGCGGTGAGGCCGACGACGGTGAGCAGCGGGGGCAGCCACCATCGGTCCGTGCGCAACGTCTTCGCTGTGATCGCGGCTCGCGGACGCGCGCCAGGTGGCCGCGCCGGCTCAGTCGCCGTCGTCGTCATCCTCTGCTCCTTGTTGCATTTGTTCGACGTTGCATTTGTTCGACAAGCTCAGCTGCGCCGACCGCGCGTCGGCGCCTGATCGCCGCCGAATGTGATGTGGTGCGCGGCGGCCCGGCGGATAGTCGGTGCACAGGTTACGCCGCAACATCACCGCGGCGCGTGCAGGGAGTGTCGCCTGTGACGAGATGGTTTCGGAAGACGACCTCGCCACTTACCGCTTACTGGCGGCCAGGGAGCGCGGAGGCAGCCAAAGTCCACAAAGCGCGTGTGAGACGCGGATCAGGAGCAGGCGTGTTGCTCGGCGAGTTCGTTGATGCGCTGGGCCAGCTCGATGTCGTTGCGGGTCACGCCGCCCTCGGAGTGGGTGGCGAGCCGGAAGGTCACGCTGCGCCATCGGATGTCGATGTCCGGATGGTGGTCAGCCTGCTCGGCCGCGTCGGCGACCGCGTCGACCAGGCGGATCCCGGTGAGGAACTCGGGCGCCTTGACGGTGCGCGCGATCTCCTGGGTGTCGCCGGTCCAGCCCGGCGTCGAGCGCAGGGCGGTCGCCACGTCGGAGGCGCTGAGCAGAGTAGCCATGGTCATACGCTCCCGCTGCCGGGCCGCTCTCGCAAGTCAACGCTCCGCGGCGTCAGCGTTCGCGTGCGCCTTCACGGAGCCGCTGCGGGTCGATCTCGCGGTCCGGGCGCCGCCGCAGGTACTCGCTCTCGAGTTCGGCGGTGCGCCGGTCGTGCTCGGCCAGGGCCGAGTCGGAGCCGTGGCGCAACGTGTCCGAGCGGGTGCGCGCGAGGCTTGCGATCTCGCGCAGCAACTCCTCGTCGTCCAATCGCTCGGGCGGCACGCCACCGGCCGCCGACTCTGGCTCACTGGTCGTCATCGTGGGCCTCACAGCACCGGGCCGCCAGGGCGCTGCTCAGGCGCGCCGCCAGGACCGTGCCGCTCAGGCGTGGTGCGGCTCTCGGGTTCCTGTCGCGCCGCCCGCTCCTGGTCGCCGGGCTTGACCTCGCCGCGCCAGCCGCCGGTCTGGACGCCGCGCTCCTCGATGAACTCCTTGAAGCGCCGCAGGTCGCCCTTCACCCGGCCGCGGACGAGGCCGACGAGGTCGCCGGCCTTCTCCACCAGGCCCTCCGGCTCGTACTCCATCGCCATGCGCACCACGGTGTGGTCGCCGCCGTGCGGCAGGAACATCACCGTGCCGTCGTGCTTCGGCCCGTCCATGACCCGCCAGGAGACCTGCTGGTCCGGCACCTGGTCGACGATCTGGGCATCGAACTCACGCCTCACACCGCCGACCTCAATCACCCAGTGCGTCATGGTGTCGCCACGCTGCTCGACCCGCTCGACGCCTTCCATGAACTCCGGAAAGGTCTCGAACTGGGTCCACTGGTCGTAGGCCGTGCGCAGCGGCACATCCACTTCGATCTGTTCTTCGATGACACTCATCAGCGGAACTTCCCTCCTCTGACTCCGGCTGTGTTCCGGCTCCACATCCCGTTACCCAGAGGAAGGCACTCTCACGCCAGAAGCCCTCACCCAGCGGTGATCATGGCCTGAGCAGCAGCCGTGCCGGCGCGCGGCGCCGCTCAGGTCATGATCACCGCGAGCAGGGCGTCAGCCCGGGCCGGGCTCGCCGTCGCTGTTGACGAACTCGATCGTGAGGTCCACGCGGGTGGCTGGGAGGCCGGCCCAGTTGTGGACCACCAGGCGGTAACGGCCCGGGGTGGGGCGGGTCAGGCGCAGCTGCTCGCTCGTCAGGCTGCCGCTGGTCCCGGCGGCGACCGTCGACCCCCACGTGCCGTCGGCGTTCTGGCGCTGCAGGTACAGGTCGATGTCGGCCTGCTGGGCGGGCACGGCGCCCGCGATCAGCTCGGCGTTGTCCTTGCCGTCCTCGACGTCGAACTCGAAGTCGGCTGTGGTCACGCCGTCGACCTGCTCCGGCCCGCCGAGCGGCGGCGTCGCCGAGCCCTTGATCGTCGCCTGCGCCGGGCCGGACTTCTTCGGGCGGGCCTGCAGTGGCACTGTGTCCTCGACCAGAGTCGGCGAGCCCACCACCGGCGCCCGCAGCGCCGTCCCGTCCGGGCCGGTGTGCACCGTGATCCGCGGGTCCGTGGCGAACGTCGGGACCTTGTCCGGGTCGCTCGCGGTCACCCGCAGCACCAGCTTGTGCCCGGCGCGCAGGTTGTGCGCCATCGCGAAGCCCTGCGGCTTCAGGGTCATCGCCGCGCCGGGAACCACCGGGGCAACCTTGTCGATGCCGTCCCGCAGCTCCGGGTTGATCGCGAACTGGCTGATCCGCCGCCGTTCGCCCGGGAGGTCCGGGTGATCGTCGGAGAACTCGTCGTACAGCGTCGCGATCAGGTGCACCCGCTCCACGGTGACGGAGGCGACCAGGTCCAGCTGCGGCTGGCCGGCCAGCACCGTGTCCGAGGTCATCGGGGCGGTGGCGAAGTCGACGCCGCCGGTGCCCTGCGGATCCGAGACGCCCTGCGGGTCGCCGGTGAAGCTGGCCGAACCCGCCGCGTCCGGCTGGGACTCGCCCAGGCCGCCGTTGTCCGCGTCCGGGTACAGCGCGAGCGTCGACGCCCCGGCCGGCGGCCACGCCGACGAGGTCAGGATCTCGGAGCGGTCGCCGCCGCGCGCGCCCTGGAACGTGCCGTCCGACAGGAACATCTCCGCCGCCGGCCCGGTGTTCACCTTCCGCTGGGCGAGGTGCTTGTCGAACCAGGCATGCAGCGCGTACGGCCACTGGATGCCGCGCCGGGTGGGGCAGCAGCCGGAGCCGTGGTCCCACTGGCCGAGCCAGGTCTTGTCGCCGGCGCGTCCGCCGCGCTCGGTGAACCACTGCATCGCCGCCACCCGGGCCGCGTTGTCGTTCACGCCGTGCACCATGAAGACCGGGACGTCCGCGGCCGCGGCGTCGGCGGTCCAGTCGCGGTCGGCGTGCCACTGGGCGTACCGGCCGGAGAGCTGGTCCTCGCCGCTGACGAGGGAGGAGTTCGGCAGGCCGCAGCCGGTGTCCTCGACGTTCTTGCCGAAGTTCTCCCCGCCCGGAAGGTGCCGCTCCAGCGCCAGCTGCTCGTACGCGTACATCGGGCCGGCCCACTGCAGGAAGTACGGCACGCCGCCCTGGAACTGGTGGTCGTACATGGAGGCGAGCCCGGCGCTCGGCACGATCGTGGCCAGCCCCTTCGGGTTCATCGCGGCCGCCGCCGACGGGGTCGACCCGACGTACGAGTGGCCGGTCATGCCGACCCGGCCGTTGGACCACGGCTGGGAGGCGGCCCACTCGACGGCGGCCTTGAGGTCCTCGCGGTCGCGCTTGCCGAGGTGGTCCAGGCAGCCTTCGGACTTGCCGGTGCCGCGCAGGTCCATCATCACCACGGCGTATCCGCGGGGTGCGAAGTACCCGGTGAGGCCCACTGGCTTGCCGTCGGCGTCCCTGGGCTCCGGGAAGATCCGCGTGCCGTCCCGGTCGGCGAGCGTCCCGTGGTACGGCGACGCCTCCAGGATCGTCGGGTACTGCCGCTTCTCCTTCGGGCGGGTGACCTCCAGGTAGACGGCTTTGCCGTCGCTCATCGGCAGCTTGAGCGTCTCGCGGACGACCTCGGTGTCGTAGTCGTACCGCGGCTGGGAAAGGTTTTTGATCTTGGTGTAGTCGAACGCGCCCGTGGCAGCGCCGGCCTGTTGGGCCGCGATCACGGGCACAACGCCCAGCGCGAGCACCGCGCTGCAGGCGACGGCCAGCCGACGCCAGACGCGCCGGGAGGGGATGGACAGCATGTGGCGCTCCATTTCGCGGGGATCGGGCGGTCATGTGCACGACGCCCGTCGGGGGGTTCGCCTGGTTATCGCGCCCGCCTGACTTGCCGCTACAGGGCCCGCCGCACGGTCTACCAGTGCACGCCCGGTAGCAGCCGCATGAAGGCTTTCGCCCCGTTTGACAGCGACGTGGTGGGCGGCGCCTCGCCCTCGCCGGCCGCCGCGGCCGAGTCCGGGAAGACTTCGTACGCCAGATGCAGCACCACGTCGACCAGCCGCGGCGCGAGCGTGTACGACACCGCCCCGAGCGTCCCGAGCGGGGTTCCCACGTGCTTCGGCCGCTGGATCAGCGCCCGCGTCACCATCGCGCCGGCCTGCTCCGACGACAGCGCCGGGAACGCGTTGTAGATCCGGGTGGGGCGGATCATCGGGGTGCGCACCAGCGGCATGTGCACCGTGGTGAAGGTGATCCCGTCGCCGTACGTCTCGCTCGCCGCGATCCGGGAGAACGCGTCCAGCGCGGACTTCGACGCCACGTACGCCGAGAACCGCGGCGGGTTGGTCTGCACTCCGATCGAGGAGATGTTGACGATGTGCCCGAAGCGCCGCGCGGCCATGTGGGGGAGCAGCCGCATGGTCAGCCGCACCGCCCCGAAGTAGTTGATCGCCATCGTGCGCTCGAAGTCGTGCACGCGGTCGTACGAGAGCTTGATGGAGCGCCGGATCGAGCGGCCGGCGTTGTTCACCAGCATGTCGATTCCGGGGTGCTCGGCGACCATCTGCTTCACCACGGCGTCGATCGACTCGGCGCTGGTGATGTCGCAGGAGTAGACGTGCGCCTGGCCGCCGGCCCGCTCGATCTCGGCCCTGACCTGCTCGAGTTCCATGGTGCGCCGGGCCAGCAGCAGCGGCACCCCGCCTTTGCGGGCGACCTGCAGCGCCGTGGCGCGCCCGATGCCGGAGGAGGCGCCGGTGATCACGACCCGGCGGCCGGCGAGCGGGCCGCCGGGTTGGCGGCGCCGGGCGCGGTTGGGGTCGAGCTCTTTTCGCCAGTACGCCCAGAGCGCGTCGGCGTAGTGCTCGAATCTCGGGGCCTTGATCCCGCTGCCGTGCAGGGCCGTCCGGGTCGCCGTGGCGTCGAACACCGTGCGGAACGTCAGGTGCGGCAGGATCTCGGGCGGGATGCCGAACTGGCGCAGCGTGAGGTCGCGGGCCGCCTCGACGCCGGGCAGTTGGCCGAGCACCCCGGCCAGCGGCGCGGCCAGTCGGCTCGCGGAGCGCACGGCGCCGCGCGGCACCGACACCGCCGCCCGCGGCGCGCCGGCGGCCTTCGCGAGGGCGTTGTAGACCTCGACGATCCGTTGCGGCTTGGGATTGACCAGGTGGAACGCCCGCCCGTCCAAGCCTTCCGCGTGCATCAGGTGTGACATGGCGTCGGCCACGTAGTCGACCGGAACGATGTTGGTGTCGCCCAGGTCGGGCAGGATCAGCGGCGTCCGCTTGAGCACCCCACCGGTCAGGCCGTTCGCGTCGCCCAGCTCGCCGAGCAGGCCGAAGAGGTAGTACGGCCCGTCGATCTTGTCCATCTCGCCGGTGGCGGAGTCGCCGACCACGATCGCCGGCCGGTACACCCGCCACGGCGTGCCGGCCCGCTCGCGCACCAGGGCCTCGGCCTCGAACTTCGTGGCGTGGTACGGGGACGTGAGCCGCTGCCCGACGTCGAACTGGTCCTCGGCGTACCGACCGCGATGGTCGCCGGCCACCGCCACCGACGAGACGTGGTGCAGGCAGCCGGCGCCGATCGTGTTGGCGAGCGTCACGACGCGGGCGGTGCCGTCGACGTTCGCCGCCCGGTTCGCCGCTTCGTCAGCGGTCATGTCGTAGATCGCGGCGAGGTGGACGACGTGGTCCACGGCGCCGGTCAGGTCCGCGACAGACTCGTCGGAGAGCCCCAGCGCCGACGCTGTCAGGTCCCCGATCAGCGGGCTGAGCCGCTCGCCGTGGGGCCAGCTCGCCGCCATCGCCCGCAGCCGGTCGACGGACGCGGCGCGCACCAGCGCGTGCACCCGCTCGCAGTCGTCGCGGGCCAGCAGCCGCCGCAGCAGATGCTGGCCGAGGAACCCTGTGCCGCCGGTGACCAGATACGTCGTCATGCCCCGCCTCCGAGATGGCTCGTCACGCCTCGCGCCGAAGCGCCGTCACGCCCTGCCCCCTAGCGCCCGTGTGAGGAACGCCACCTGATATTCAAGAGCATCGTCGGCGTCCAGCCCAGCCGGCTGGCGCGCCACGTGAGCGGCGGCGGCCGGGTCGCCGAACCGGGCGGCCGCGGCGAACTGCTCGACGTGGCGGTCCTGGTCCGCGCCGGCCAGCAGAAGCGGCCGTCTCAGGCCGGCCGCTTCGGCGAGGAGGTTGTGGCGCGCGTACGCCTCCGGATTCTCCTCCGGCGAGCCGAGATAGCGCTCCGCGCACACCGGGCGGAGCAGCGACCAGTCGACGACTGGCGACTCCGCGACGGCGGCCGCGAACACCTCGGGGTAGCGCAGCGCCGCGGCCACGGCGATCGAGCCGCCGAAGCCGGCGCCCCGGATCGCCACCCGGTCCAGATCCAGGTCGGGATGCTTCGCGGCCGCCGCGGACAACGCGTCGGTCTGGTCGGCGAGCGTGAGATCCCAGAGCCGGCGGTGGACCACCTTCTCGAAGCTGGGGGAGACTCCCGGGGCGCCGCGCGCGTCGGTCACCAGCACCGCGAACCCGGTGTCGGCCAGCCGCTGCCGGCCCAGCCAGCGGTCCCGGGCCGCCACGACGCTCTGCGCGGCGGGGGAGCCGTCGACCTGGAGCAGCACCGGCAGCCGGCGCCCGGTGACGTGGTCGGCCGGGAAGAGCACGCCGCACGGCAGCCGCCGGTCGGTGACCCGCATCAGCACCGGCCTCGGCGGCTCGGCCGGCTCCGGCGCGTGCGAAGGGATCGGCGCGGTCACGGCTCCGCGCCGAACCTCGACCCGGGCGCCGGAGTGCTCCAGCGACTCTGACTCGATCACCAGCGCGCCGGCCGTGAGGCGGCCGCGGTGCCACCCCGCGTCGGAGGTCAACCGGCTCACCTCGGGGCTGCCGGACCGGCCGGACAGCCGCACCCGGTACACGTGCTGCTCGCTCGGCTCGCCTTCGTTGCCCTCGACGACGAGGTCCGTGAGGTGCGGGGCGCCTGGGTCGGCGCCGCGTTCGGGCGGCCAGCCGCCGGGCTCCGCCGTGAAGCCGCACAGGCGGCGCACGTGCAGCCAGGTCGGCGTGAGCAAGGTGCCGTCGGCGAACAGGCAGCGGGTGTCGACCGCGTCCAGGCTCAGCTCGCCGCCCAGCACCACCCGGCCGTCCGGCAGGTACGCGGGCGTGCCGGGTGCGATCGTCACCCAGCGCGGGTCGTCCAGTTCGGCGTGCACCTGGGTCTCGCCGGTGCGCACGTCGAGGGACAGCACCAGGGCGTGGCGCTGGTTGCGGGGCAGGACGGTCGCGAGGGGGCCCGGCCGGGTCCAGGTCACGGCCGCCAGATAGGGGTACGTCAAGCGGTCCCACCGCACGTCCACCCAGGAGCCGTCCAGGTCGAGCAGGTGGAGGCTGACGGCGGAGCCGTCGGCGTCGGACTGCACCCGCGCGGCCAGCACGCGCTCCCCGTCCGGGGCCCACCAGTAGCCACGCGTGCGCCCGAACGCCTCCGCCGCCACCGGGTCGGCCGTGCCCCAGGCCACGTTCGGCAGGTCCCGTTCGCCGGCCAGCAGATGGTCGCGGCCGTGCTCGTCGACCACCCGCAGCTCGCTCTGGCACAGGTACGCGACCCGGCGCCCGGTCGGGTCGGGCCGCGGGTCGCCGGCCGGCCCGGGCGCATCGAGTCGCGTGACGGCGCCGCTGTCCAGGTCCGCCCGGTAGAGGCGCCCGCCCGAGGCGCACGCCGCGACCCGGCACGCGGCGTCGGCGGCGTACTCGTCGACGGCGTCAGCGAGCTCGGACACCGGGCGGCCAGGGACACCGAGCCCAGGCGCCGCGGGCCCGGCGACGGCGCGCTCGGCGCCCGTGGCGACGTCCAGCAGCCAGAGCCGGCCGGAGCGGAGGTACGTCGCCCGCGACCCGTCCTCGGCCAACGCGATGGCGTGCGGCGTGCCGGGGCGCGCTCCGGGCGCCGCGGCGTCGCTGCTCGGGTCCACATCTTTGATCGTGGCGTGTGAGAGCCGGTTCGGGAACCCCTGACACGGCTTGCGAGGCCGCTCGGTCCAGGGTGAGTGGGAGAAGCCGCCGCGCGTACAGTGACCGCGTGACTGAACAGCTCCGTCAACGCGTCGTGTTCGTGCACGCGCACCCCGACGACGAGGCCATCGGCACCGGCGTGACCATGGCCAAGTACGCCGCCGACGGCGCCCACGTGACCCTGGTGACCTGCACGCTCGGCGAAGAGGGCGAGATCCACGTGCCGGAGCTCGCCGGCCTGGCTCCGGACCAGGCCGACCAGCTTGGCGGCTACCGCATCGCCGAGCTGCGCGAGGCGTGCGCCGCGCTGGGCGTGACCGACTGGCGGTTTCTGGGCGGCGCCGGCCGGTACCGGGACAGCGGCATGATGGGAACGCCGCAGAACGACCATCCGCGCGCGTTCTGGGGAGCCGACCTGGACGAGACCGCCGGCCATCTGGCAGCGGTGCTGCGCGAGGTGCGGCCGCAGGTGCTCGTGACGTACGACCCGAACGGCTTCTACGGCCACCCGGACCACATCCAGGCGCACCGGGTGGCGACGCGCGCCGTGGACCTGGCGGCCGACGCGGACCTCGCCCCGGAGACCGGGCCGGCGTGGGAGGTGTCGAAGGTCTACTGGACCACGGTGCCGCGCAGTGTGCTGGCCGCGGGAATCGAGCAGTTCAGGGCGTCGTCGGACAACCCGTTCGCGGGCGTGGAGGACGTCGCGGAGCTGCCGTTCGGCACCCCGGACGAGGAGGTCTCAGCGCGCATCGAGGCCACCGCGCACGTTGACGCGAAGAGCGCGGCCATGCGGGCGCACGCCACCCAGATCCCGCCGAACTCGTGGCTGCTGTCGCTCGCGGGCGACGCCGGCGCGGAGGTGCTGGGCGTGGAGTTCTACGTCCTGGCCAGTGGCGGGAAGGGCGAGGGCGTCGGGACGCACGGCTGGGAGGACGATCTCTTCGCCGGGTTGGACCGGGCCGCGGCGCTGCCGGCGTGATGACGGGGCCGATGGCGACCGCCGCCCGCCCGGAGCCGGGCGCCGCCGAGTCCGGGACGTCCGGGCCGGACCCCTCCGCCGACATCGCGATCCGGGTTCTCGGCGGCGTGGTGGCCGTCTGGCTGGCGGCGCTGGCGGCGGTGTGCGAGGTCTTCTGGACGCCGCTGCGGATCGGCGAGGTCCGGGCGCCGGTGTCACTGGTCGCGGCTGTGGTGATGAACATCGCACTGCCGATCTTCGCGCGCTGGGCGACCCGGTCACGTCATGTCGCGCCCCTGCCGTCGTTGGTATGGTTTGTGGTGATACTGACGTTCGCGGGCGGCACCGCCGAAGGCGACATCGCGCTCGCCGGCAACGACTGGGTGGCGCTGCTCCTGCTGCTCGCCGGCTCGGTCTCGGCGGCGATCGGGGCGTACCTTGCCCTGTTGCCGACGCCTCCGCGTTGGCTGGGCGGTCTGGGCGGCTCTCGGCCCTGATGTCCGACTGACGACACTGAAGCGACCCTGCGCGGTGTGTCGAGATCTCGCCAAGCGCTCTACCATTCGGGGCGGGCGCCTGACGGGCGCCTCGTCTGTGGATCACCCCGGTGAGTCGCAGGCGCACCCCTTGACCGTTGTCCTGGCCGCGATGGTCCGGCCCTATTGCGGGGTAACACCGTGAGTTCGTCACCCGATCCCGGCGCCACCCACCCTGGTCAGTCGTCCGACGACACTGCCCAGTTCCCCTCTGTCCGGCCCGATCCCGGCGCGGGCTCTTCCAGCGCCGGCTCGTCCCGGGCCGGCGGCTCGCGAGAACGGCAGGCTGGCATGGGAGCCGCGCCGCTGTGGCCGGCCCCGCCGGCGCGGAGGCACGAGGCGCCCGCCGCGGGAGACGACGCCACGATGCCGGGCGTCGCCGGCTACGGGATGAGCCCCGTCAAGGACGAAGCGCCCACCGACGCCTTTTCGGCCCCGCGTCATGCGTCCGGCGCGCCTGACCCCCGAATGCCCACTGAGGGGATGCCGGGCGGCCAGGCTGGTTGGCCCGGCGCGTTCCCGCCGGAGGCAGGCGGCTACCCCGGCGCGCACGGCTCGCCGCCAGGCCAGCACGGCTTCCCCCAGGGCCCGCACGGGGCGCCGTTCGGCGCGCCTGGCCCGGGCATGCCGCCGGCCGGCCCACCGCCCGGCGGCGGGCCGTTCGGGGTAGGCGTCTTCGGGGAGCGCGCTCCCGGCGTACCAGAGAAGAAAAAGCGCGCGTGGCTGATGCCGGCAGCGGCCGGCGGCGCTGTCGTGGGCCTGCTCCTGGCGCTCGCCGGCGGCACAATGGCCTTCGCCGGAGAGGTGCCGGGCGGCACCACCGTGCTTGGCGTCGACATCGGCGGGCGCAGCCAGGCGGAGGCGGCGCAGGCGCTCAAGGCCGGGCTGCGCCAGCGGATCAAGGCGCCCGTGCCCGTGAAGATCGGCGACGCCAAGGAGTCCGTCAAGCCCGCCGAGATCGGGCTGGCCGTGAACTACCAGGCCACCGCGACCCGGGCGGCCGACCCGTGGCCCAACCCGATCACCGTGCTGTTCGGCGAACGTGAGATCGAGCCGGTCGTCACAGTCGACGCCGCGAAGCTGGACGGGAAGCTGCAGAAGCTCGCTGTCGCCGCCACCGAGAAGCTGACCCGGCCCGCGATCCGGTACGACGGCCTCACGCCGAAGCCCACATACCCGGGATCCGGACGCGGCCTGGACGCCGAGGAGTCCGCGAGGGCCATCCGCGCCGGCTGGCTGCGCGGGGCCAGGATCACGATCCCGATCGTCGAGATCAAGGCGGTCACCAGCAAGGCGGACGTGGACAAACTCCTTGACGACCTGGCGCGTCCCGCTGTGGCGGCGCCGGTGACGGTCGCCACGGACAAGGGCGACGTCGAGATCGCGCCCAAGGCCATCGCCAAGAGCCTGATCATGGAGTCCGACGAGAAAGGCGAGATCATCCCGAAGGTGGACGCCAAGAAGCTGCGCGCCGCCGCGAAGAAGGAGTTCGGGAAGGTCGAGACCCTGGCCAAGGACGCGTCGATCGACGTGAAGGGCGGCAAGCTCGTCACCACCAAAGAGTCGGTCGGCCGAGAGCTCGACATGAAGAAGCTGACCAAGGCGCTGCTGCCGGTGCTGCGCGAGCCGGCGCCGCGGAAGGTGTCCGGGGAACTCGCCGACACCAAGCCCAAGCTCACGTCCGAGAAGATCGGCAAGCTCGGGATCAAGGAGAAGATCTCGTCGTTCACCACGTACTTCCAGGGCGGCCAGGACCGGAACAAGAACATCCTGGTGATCGCCGACGAGGTCGACGGGGCGCTGGTGATGCCGGGCAAGACGTTCAGCCTCAACGGCTACACCGGCGAGCGCAGCTACGCCCAGGGGTACGTCGACGCCCCCGTGATCATCGGCGGGAAGATCAAGAATCACGTGGGCGGCGGGATCTCGCAGTTCGCGACCACGATCTTCAACGCGTACTACTACGCCGGCATGGTCGACGCGTTCCACCGGCCGCACGGGTACTACATCAGCCGCTACCCGTCGGTGGTCGAGGCGACCGTGTTCTACCCTTCGCTGGACCTGAGATTCAAGAACGACTCCAAGTACGGGGTGCTGATCAACACCTCATACACGAACACGTCGATCACGGTCTCGATGTGGAGCACCAAGCGGTACGAGATCAAGACCAAGTGGGGCAAGAAGTACGACCACACCAAGCCCAAGACCGTGCATCTCAAAGAGAAGGACTGCATCCCCACCGAGGGCATCCCCGGGTTCGCCCAGGAGGCGTGGCGGATCTTCCGCCAGAACGGCACGGAGCTCAAACGGGAGCGGTTCTTCTGGCGGTACAAGGCCGAGCCGAAGTTCGTCTGCGACGACCCCGACCCCTCGCCGGGCCCCGGGTAGTGTCTTGCCGCTGGAGTCTTGCGGCACAGGGCGCCAGGCTTGCTCCCGATGATGTTGCTCCCGATGGTGTTCGACTGACAGAGGTAGGGCTTGATGGAAGACCGATGGGCGGCGTTGAAGGAGCGTCTGGCCACGCTGACCGAGAACGTCTATCCGGTGTGGCGCGAGCGGTGGCTGCCGGTGGTCATCCTGACGGCGGCGCTGGTCGCCGTGAACGGGGTGGCGCGGTTCATCGTGTGGCAGGCGGAGGTCGCCGACGACGACAACCAGATCCTGATCGGGCTGCTCGCGACGATCGTCGCCGCGCTGCTCTGCGTGCCGGCCGGGGCGCGGTGGGCGTACCGGCACCGGATGTCCAGGGTGATCGCTGACATCGGCCTCGCGGTGGTGGTCGCGGCGCTGCTCGTGGTGCTCGTGGGCCCGTACTTCGGCGGGTCCACGCCGCTGGCGGAGGGTTTCGGGTTCGCCGTCCGGCAGTTCTTCTTCTACGGCGGGGTGATGGTCTTCGGGGCGGCCCTCGGGGGGCTCAGCATCGTGACGCTGGGCAAGGACTGGAAGAGCCGCGGCTGGAAGCGGCGCGAGGACCAGATCCGCAGAAAACCCAAGCGCGTGTGAGCGCCCCCCGGCCGCTGTCCCCCGGCCCCCCGGGCCGCCGCCGTCCGCCCGGGTCCCGGCCGCGTCCCGCCCCCAGGGGTCCCGGCCGCGTCCCGTCCCAAGATCACCGTTTCGGGTCTAAAACCGCAGCCGGAGTGCAGTTCCGGACCCGAGACGGCGATCTTGGTCTTGGGCTGAGTGGTCAGGGCCTATGGACCGGGGCGGCGCGGTTGACGTAGGTGTGGTGCGTGGTGAAGCCGAGGCTTGCGTACAGGCCGATCGCGGCCTCATTGTTCGACTCGACCTGCAGGTACGCCCGCTCGGCGCCGCGCTCCGCCGCCCACTCTGCGAGCGCCGCCACCACGTGACGCGCCAGCCCTCGGCGTCGGGCATGGGGGGCGACCTCCATCAGGGACAGGCCGAGCCAGCCGTCGTCGACGACGCCGCGCCCCGTGGCGAGCAGATCGCCGGACTCGTCGCGCAGGGCGGCGAAAACCGGATCGCGGGCGCCGACCAGCACGTCGTACGCCCCGTCCGGCATGGGTCCCTTGCGATGCACCGCGACAGCGAGCCAGTCCTCGTCCGGCCTCGCGGCCAGGCGAGGCGCCGGCAGCGCGCGGCGGGCCGCGTCGTGCCCGGCGGCGCTGTGCCCGGCACGCTCAGCGGCGCCGCGCTCGGCGGCGTCCCGCACGGCGGCCAGCTCCGCCGCCTGCACCAGCACCGTGTGGGTGACGACCCAGCCTCGGGCGTCGAGCTCCCGGTCCACGTCGCCGAACCCGGGCAGCGGCACCGCGAACCGTGGCGCCAGGCCGCGGGCGGCGTACCAGTCGTGGACCTGGCGCAGGGCCTCCGGCAGCGGCATCCCGGGGTCGCCGAGCGGCAGCACCGAGTTGGCGCGGTTCGTCCAGTCCGAGGCGGCGCGCAGCAGCCACTCGCCGAGCTGCTCCGCCTCGCGGGCCGGCCAGCCCGCGGCCGCGACCCGCTCCAGCGCGACGATCTCGCGCCGGGTCGCGCTCCGCGGCGGGACCGGCTTCGCGGCGGCGATCTCATCGCGCGGCACCGTGATGAGGCGACCGGTCGCGTCGCGTACCGTCACATGTGCTTCGGCGAACTCCACCAGGTCCCCGAGCACATCCGAGTACAGTGGGCGGCCGTCGCGTGCACCTACCACGCGACGCACCACCACCCGGGCGCCCACGTCGCGTGTTGTGAGCAAGTCGGCCCCTCCCGGCGGTGTGCAGCATCCCCGTTGCAGAGATACTAGGCTTGGTCTGAGTGCCACCTACCGGGATGGCGCCGTGGCTGCCCGCGGACCGTCGTTGCGGAGAGGAACGACCCGTGACCTACATCATCGCCGAGCCTTGCGTGGATGTGCTCGACAAGGCGTGCATCGAAGAGTGCCCTGTCGACTGCATCTACGAGGGCAACCGGATGCTCTACATCCACCCCGACGAGTGCGTCGACTGCGGGGCCTGTGAGCCGGTGTGTCCGGTGGAGGCGATCTTCTACGAGGACGACGTTCCGGAACAGTGGAAGGACTACTACTCCGTCAATGTCGACTTCTTCGATGACCTGGGCTCCCCCGGCGGCGCTTCCAAGTCCGGCAAGATCGACAAGGATCACCCGGTGGTCGTTGCGCTGCCGCCGCAAGGGGAAGGGCACTGACCTCGCGGCGCTGGGAGGCGCTGCTGCCCGAGTTCCCGTGGGATCGTCTCCGCCCGTACGCCGAGCGCGCCCGCGCCCACCCGCACGGGATCGTTGACCTGTCGATCGGCACCCCGGTGGATCCGACGCCGCGGGTGATCTCCGATGCGCTGGCCGCGGCGGGAAACGCTCCCGGCTACCCGCTGACCGCGGGCTCCGTGGCGCTGCGACAGGCGCTGGTCGACTGGACGCGTGAC
>WHSM01000106.1 GCA_009380105.1 Micromonosporaceae bacterium | reverse complement strand
GTTGTCGAATGCCAGCCTGTCACATCCGATCACGCTAGCTCTGCGCGTCGGGTTGGAGCACTTCCCAGAGGGCGCTGATGGGGACCGCTCGGAAGCGCGGGCTGAAGGGGAGGGTCTGCGGCGACCGAATCTACGCCATGCCGCTCTCCACGCTGTGGGACCATCGGCCACTGCCGGGTGGCCGGTTGGATGGCCGCCGTTGAGCTGTCCTCAGTGGATGACGGCGCGGGCCGACTCCGACATGATGGTCGGCACGGCGGCGGCCGCTGGACCATCGAACTGGAGGGATCATGGCTCTGACCAGAGAGACGATGACGGATGAACAGCGCAAGTCAGTCGCCCTCGAATACCTGAAGGGCTTCGACAACGGCGGTGTGACGTCCACCGGGGAGAGCATCCTGGAGCTGTTCGCCGACGACGCTCAGGTCTACTTCCCGAAGTGGGGGCTGGCCACCGGCAAGGAGCAGATCGGCCAGCTGTTCACCGAGGTCGGCGGCACGATCAAGCAGATCGAGCACCACTACTCGCACTTCAACTGGATCTTCTCCGGCGGAGACGTTGTCGTGTGCGAGGGCGCCAGCCACGGGCAGCACCGAGACGGGTCGTGGCGGGCCGGGGCGCCCGAGTGGGGCGCGGGACGCTGGTGCGACGTGTTCGAGATCCGCGACTGGCTCATCCAGCGCGTCTTCATCTACCTCGATCCGGACTACGCCGGGCACGACACCGACCGCTACCCCTGGCTGGCGGATCGCGGAACGGCTTGACGTAGCCGCTGCAGGGTTTCGGTCTCGACCTTGTCGACCGCGATGGCGTCAACGAGCACCTCGCCTGCTCAGCGGCGGCGGAAGACGCCGAACTCGATCAGGAGCGCGAGGCCCACGCCTGAGACGAAGACGAGGAACTCGTCCATCCCCAGGGCCGGATCGCGCTCGAAGAACAGGGCAGCGGCGATGTTGCTGACGATCAGCCCTGCGACGATGAGCCCCGCGAGCCTCAGCGTCCGGGTGGTCATGTCGCTACGCCTGCCGCCGCCGCTGGTGTCGCTGCCGTGTGCCATGACTTGAGCGTCGCCGAAGCGGGCAGCCGTGCGCATCAGGGGAACCACCCACTCCACCCTGACCGCACGCTCACTGACCCAAGATCCGCACCATGGCCACATGCAGGATTCGTCCGATCGGTGTCGCTGAGGGTGTCCCACCAGGGTTCCGGGCGTGTCGTTGGGGCCGGTCATAGACCTTGCGACCTGCCTAGGCCGGACCGCGGTCGGCGTAGGTGACGGCGAGGTCGACCGCGGGCCGGTATGCCTCAACCTGGTCCTGCGTCCATCCGGCGGACCCGAAGACCGCCTCGTGGGTGGCTATCCGATAGATCAGTGCCCGGATCAGCATCTGGCCCCATTCGGGCAGATGCGACCACCGGGCGGCCAAGTCGGGCGAGGCCCCGTACCAGCACAACGCGTCGGCGACCGCGACCGCTGACGCCCACGACGCGGGCCGCCAGTACGCAGGCCAATCGATGATCGCCGGTGGCAGGCCGTCGGCGAACAGCACGTTGCCGGGCAGGTCGCCATGCACCAACTGCGAGGCGAGGTCGACTGGGCGACGGGATTGGATGAGTGGCCCCAGCAGGTCCAGGGCCGCTGGGCATGCCTGGACCGGGAGTTCTTCCCAAGCGACGCGGTCCCCGAAGGACCACGGGTCATCACGGAGGTCCAGGAACGCGGGCCGGAGCAAGTCCGAGATCGCCGAGTGGAAGGCGATCCCGGTGCGCAGCACGTCATCTTGCCGGCGGACATCCGGCTCGCCTGCGACCAGCCGGCAGGCTTCCCAACCCTGGATAACCCATGCCCCGTCCAGTGCCCGGACGGGACGAGCGAGCCGGAATTCGGCCGAGTCCGGTAGCTCGGCGAGCACCTCGGCGCGCCAGAGAGTCTCCGCCAGGAACTCCACCGGTTTGAACACCAGCCGGCCAGCCCGCCACGTCCCGCCCTTGCCACCAGGCAACACGACCGGATCGTCCGTGGCGCCGAACGCCGCCAGCACGGCGTCTGGGGGCCCGCAACCCGACGATGTCACACTCAAGATCGTAGGTCGATCAGCGGCGGCTTCGTGATCGGCTCCTAGTCCACGCTGGCTCGCCCAGCCAGCCCTCCTCCTTCGCCTCCTTCGGTATGTCCACAGTGGCGTGATCACAGACCTTGGCGGCGATGTGCGGGGGCAAACCGGAGCGGTGTGCCGCAACACTTCCATGGTCGCCCACGACCAGAACGCGGTCTCTTCTCCGTGGTGAGGTTTCGCCGTTTGTCTTTGGTCAGGTCGTGGCGTAGACACGGCCGAACTGGCCGGGGCGGCAGCGCTGGAACTCCTGGCCGGCGTCAGGCCTGGTCGGTGGTGTCGTTGAGCCTTCGTTTCGCTCGCCAGCCGAGGCTCGCGATGACCGCGGCCCGTTCCTGCTCCGCACGGGCCTTGTCGTCCTTGGCGGTCTTGAGTCGGTCGCGGAGCTCCTCGACCAGGTGCAGGCGCTCCTCCAGGCGCGCTCGCAGCTCCCGCGCCGTCGCTTGCGCGTCGGCGGCCTCCTCCTGGGCGACCGCCAGTTCGCCGCGACGATGCTCGTCAGTGGCCTCCAGCGTCGCGACCTGGGCGCGAAACGCCTCGACCTGACCTTCCATGTGCGCGACCCGCGCCTCCGCCTGCTTGAGCTGGGCGGCCGTGTCCGCAGCGATCACTGAGGCGGTGTCCTGGCCGGGGTCTGGTGCCTTTGTCAACGGAGCTCCTCCTACACGTGGCTGGCGACGTCGGAAGTGTGCCGGCCCTCCGGGGGCTGGTGACGTCGCCGATGGAACAGTCCTACGTCGGCCGACCGAGTCGCCGCAAGTCCCGTCCCCGAGGGCTCGGGCGGTTTGCCATCACGGCGAGGTTTCGGCCGTGGCGGAGGATGCGGGCGTACGACGCTAGCTTGCCTCAGTCGATGTCCTGTTCGCAGTCCTCAGGGAGTGGGACGTGAGGGCGATCAGTGAGGTGAGCGTGATCGTGGCGGCGGAGATGGTTATCGCTGTGGTGGTGCCCCACGCGCTGGCGACCCAGCCGAGCAGGTTGTTCGTGGCGAGAAGGGGCACGGACTGGGCCATCAGCAGGATGGCCTGCACCCGGGACAGGTGGCTGCGCGGGGCGCTGCCGAGGATCAGGGGCGCTATGTGGGTGGTGAAGAAGCCGGCCCCGACGCCCGCGGCGAAGGCCGCCACACCGGCGGCCCAGGGCGTGTCAGCCATCGCCAGCAGTGCCGTGATGAGACCGGATGCGAGCAGGCCGGTTGCCGCGACGATGCCTGGCCAGGCCAGGGTGCCTTTGCCGAGGACGTAGATCGCGACGACGGCCACGCCCAGGCTCTGCGCTCCCACGGCGAGACCGGTCACCGAAGCGGTCCAGTTGTGCTCACGGGCCAGGAGTGGGATGAGCATGCTGAACACGGGCAGCAGGAACCCCGCGGCACAGGCCACCAGGGCAAGCAGCGCGCGCAGCAGCGGTTCACGCGCCACGACTCGCAGCCCGTCGAGCGCCTCGGTGAGGATGTCGCGTCCGGCCGCCGGGGACGCAGGTTCGTGACGCGGTCGGATCACCACCATGACCAGCAGCATCACCGCGAACGTCGCGGCGTCGAACAGAGCGGCGCCCGCCACGCCCGCCGCGGCGACGATGAGGCCGCCCAGGGCTGGTCCGCTGAACCTGGTGCTCGTGGTGGCGATCTGCTGTAGCGCCATTCCACGCGCGAGCTGCGACGAGTCCATCAGCCGCCGCGGCATGGATCCCGACGATGGCAGGTAGAAGGCGTCCACAATGCCGATCAACGCGGCGACGGTCAGCAGTAGCCACACCGGTGTCCCCAGAGTGGCGACGGACGCGGCGAAGGCGACCGTGATCATCGCGGCGTTGGACGTCAGCATCACCGCGCGGGCTCCGAGGCGGTCCCCGACGACGCCGCCGAAGATGCTCAGCAGCACTCTCGGGACGACGATTGCGGTGAGCACGACCCCTGTCCATCGGCCGCCGTGCGCGGTGGCGGCCCAGCCGAGGGCGAAGTAGACAACGGCGTCCCCGAGGGCTGAGAAGGTGTTGCCGGCCAGCCAGGCGAGGAAGCGCCCCGGCAGGGTGCGGCGATCCTTCGCCACGGTGTCCAACTGCGTCGTCAAGCCAGCCCTCGTCCTCGAGTGTTTTCAAGCGGACGAGCACGGTAGCGGCCGGCGCCGACATCCCCTGCCGACCGCCCTGACTCGCGACGCACGGCCGACTCGAGAGTTTCACCCGGCTCGACACCGCCGCCGGGAAGGGTCCAGTATTCGTGTCCGTCATGCCGGCCGTTCCAGGGTTGCAACGGTCCTTGGAGTCCGCCTCGTCCCGGTGGGGCTGCCGAACACCGTCACAGCCGGTGCCGGGTGGCCGGTGACGTCGCCGATGGACAGTCCTAGGATGGCCGACTGAATCGGCGCAATCCCGTTCCCGAGGGGCTCGGGCGGGTTGCCATCGCGGGAGGTTTGGCGTGGCGGAGGATGCGGGCGTACCACCAGAAAGGGCAATCTGTCGTTCGTGACAGACAACGGAGCAACCGACAGCGAAGCGCACGAGCCGGAGAGGTCTGACGTCCGAGCCGCCGATGTCAGCCACCGCGGTGACGGCGCCGGGTCGCCGTGGGCCGTCCCGGAGGAGGACGGTCCGGGGCCGCGGATCGGGCGAGGCTGGCTGATCCTCAGCGCGCTGTTGTCGGCGCTGCTGTTAGCCGTGACGGGGTACGCGGCGAGCCGCACCGTGCCGGACATCCTGGAGAACGTGGGGGCCAGACCGCAGCCGAGCAGCTCCCCAACCAGCCTGGGGCCCGCGGACGACAAGGCGGGGCAGTCGTGCGTCGACGATCCACCGTCCGATCTGGAAGGACAGGGGGAGCCGCCCTCGTACGCGGAGATCGTCAAAGCGTGCATCCACGCGGTTGGCGGCGGCGCCCGTCTGGAGCTGACTGTCGCTGGCGAGATCCCGGCGCGCATGCCCGATGCGAACACAAACATGATCATCGGGTACGAGCTGCGGAAGCTCGGCGGCCGGGCGACGCACGTGTCCCTGCAGGCCAGCGAGAAGGGCTGGGCCGCCTACCGTAGCGACGGCCTGAGCCACGAGATGGTCTCGGAGCGGGTGACGATCAAGGACCGGACGATCACGGTGACGCTGGAGGACGCCGAGCTGCCGCAAGCCTCCGATATGGAGTGGAAGGTCGAGACGAGCTGGACCAGGTCCGCTGGCTCCTCGGCTGACTCGGTGTCGTACGCCGTCGACTCGGCGCCGGACAGCGCGCCCAACGATCCGAGCGCGAGCACGAGTCCGAGCACGGGCCCGAATCCGAGCACGAATCCGAGCAGCCCGCGGCCGTAAGAGGGTGTAGTCCAACCGGGCTAAGTGGCGTGTCGTACCCGCTCGCCAGCGTCGCGGCCATGGCGGCGCTGGGCGAGCGGTTCCGCGACGCGCCGGTCCGCGCCTGCTCGAGCTGCCCTCGTCAGTCCCGGGTGATTGCCGCTCACACTGGCAACGTGGGGAGGCGGCGGTCCGATTGGGGATGAAGGGCGGCAATTCGCCGTCCGTGCACGTCAGCCCCCGAACGAACTGGGACCCGGTTGGTCACCGAGCGCGACGTTCGCATGCGCCGGTGTGGCGTGCCAACGGCGCCGATCCTTCGCCAGTGGGATCGAGGTCCTGCTGCATGCGGGACCGGGCGCGGGCGGGCTGGACGACTGCGTACGTCGAGATCAGGGTGATGTCGTACTCGGTCGCTACGGTCGTCGCCTCGTCATTCGACGATTCAAGGTCCACGACAACGGGGATGGCGCCACGTGTCTCGACAAGTCTGCTATCGCGAGGGTGGGGCGTCGAGTAGAGTTAATTCTACATGAGCCGGCATCCGAACAAGGAGATCCGGGCAGCTGTCGACTACATGATCGCTGGGGGCTGGACCGTGGTGAAGGCTGGAGGGCACGCGTGGGGACGTCGCTTCTTGTCCGGGCGGACAGGGAGGGTGTCGTCCACCGACGTCGATCTGGTCGACGCCGCGCTCGCCGGAATCGCATGCGAAGCGTTTGCGGCGTTTGGTGGACGCGTGTCCGCATCGGCTTGAGGCCGAGGAGGGAGAGTGATCGTCGTGGAGGTGTACACGTTCGACGTGCACTTCACCGGCCCGGCCGGCGAGGGCACGGTCGACGCCCTGTACGAGGCGGGCTGGGATGACGCGACCGTCTCCTTCGATCCGGCCACGGGTGGGTCCGGGGTCGCGTCCTTTGACCGTGAGGCCGACTCGGCGGTGGAGGCAATCGCTTCGGCGATCACGGAAGGCCGGTCGGCGGGGGTCGAGGTGGCCGGTGTCTCTGAGAATCTGGTGCCGCTGGCCGAGATCGCCGAGCGAGCGGGGCGTTCGTTCGCCACTGCGGATCACTGGGCTGCTGGCCGTCGGGGGCCTGGTGGATTCCCAGAGCCGAAGATCAAGCGCGCGAAGGCGAGCCTGTATTCGTGGGCGGAGGTCGCGCGGTGGTTGCACGACAGCGGCCTGGCGGACGTGTCTCTGGCCGACGTCGAGACGGCCCGCGTGTGCGAGGTCGCCGATGCCCTGCTGCGGGCACACCGGCTACAGGACGAGTTGACGCCGAGGGATCGCCGACTGCTGCGCCGCGCCGTCGCGTGAGGCCCGCGCCTCTGGTCCAGCCAACGAGCCGGCGGCACCAGACGCGCGACATGCCACCACAGTGCCAGCCCGGCGAGCAGCACCACCGCCAGGGTGCGAAGATCGGCGCGAGGCGCTCTACCTGACTGCGTTGATCACGGCGTTCATGGCTGAATGCGGACCGCCAGGGACTCGAACCCCGATCTTTCAGAAGTCGAATTCGCTGTCCTTGACGCCTGTGATGAAGGTGGTCCACTCGGCGTGCGTGTAGATGATCACCGTGCCGTCTGGGTGCTTGCTGTGCCGTACGGCGACGCGACCGCTGCCGTCTGCGAGTGGTCCCGCCTCGACGCAGCTTCCGCCGTTGCTGCTGCTTCTGGTGCTGATGTGCCAGCGCACCCCCGCCAGTACGTAGGCGGTCGGCTCCGTCACGTGTACTCCTTTAACGCCTCCGCAATCAGCGCATCCGGTGCGCCGAGATCCTGGGCGATCGCCCACAGTCGATTGTATGCCTGCACGACCTGCTGGACATTCGGCGCTTCGACGTAGCGGGCGCCGACCAAGGTCTCGATGCAAGCGACATCGGCCGGGAACGGCTCGCCAAGCGAGAAGAGCGTGAACATGCCACTGAGCGGCGCCGCGGACCGGAGTGGGAGCACTCGGATGTCGATCTTCGGTCGTTCGCTGAGGGCCTGCAAGTGCCGCAGTTGCTCAGCCATCACCTCTGGCCCGCCGATCGGGCGGTACAGGACGGCCTCGTCCACGATCGCCTGGACCGCGGGCGGATCCTCCTGGTCCAGGCGATGTTGGCGGGCCTGCCGCAGCTCCGCCCACCGGGCGCGCTGAGTCGGATCTGAGTCGGCCTCCACGATCTCCAGGACTGCGGCGGTGTACGACGGGTGCTGCAGCAGACCCGGCACGCGCCAGTTGTCCACCACCTTGATCTGATGCGCCCGCTGCTCAAGCCAGACGTAGTCGATGAAGGGCTCATCGACGTCGTCGGCGTAGTCGTCCCACCAGTCGGTCTTCCAGCTCTCCTCCCGCAGCTTGAACATCCGGTCGCGCTGTGCGGGGTCGGGCACGCCGTAGAAGTCGATCAGCGCGAGCAGGTCGGCGCGGCGGATCGGGTACTCGCCGCTCTCGTAGCGGCTCATGGTGCCTGGCGAGCGCTCCAGGTACTGCGCGGCCGCCTTACTGGTGACGCCCTTGGCCTCGCGCAGCTCGCGGAGCAACTCGCCGAGCCATCGCGCGCGCATGTTCGGAGTGTGGGCGCCGGGCATGTCGTGTACCCCTTTGCAGGTTGGCGGAGGGCAACTCGCTGGGAAGTAGTGTGCCAAAGTCAGGTGGGTTCACACAACTTGCTTCTACGTCACTTGTCAGCGGATCAAGGCTATGCGATGCTGCTGTGGCGCAAGCAACAGAACGTGCAGTGACCGTGACGCCACAGGTTTCGGGCGGCTGTCCGCCGCTGTGGGGCGGCGTCACGTGAGAAGACACAAAGAAAGCCAGGACGGGTCCGATGGTTTGGCGGCCTGGTCCCGTCCTGGCTCAGCAGCCGGATGAGGAGGCCCCGTGACAAATCACGATGCCGGCACCGACTACCTGCCTGTCTATCACACGACGGCCCAGGCCCACGCGCTCCATTTCAGCGAGGACGCGGCCGAGCCGGACGTCGACTGGGCCGGTTTCGCGCGGGCGGTGCTCGCCGCGCACCAACCGGACGGCGACGAGTGCGCTGGCTGCGGCCGGCCCTGGGCGTGCTGCCCGGTGACCGTCGCCGCTCGTCAGCACGGCCTGCGGCTGGAGTCGCTTCCGTGCCACGAGATCCGCGACGCGGCCCCGCGTCGGGCGGCCGGATGACTCACCTCGTACCACATCAGCTTTGTCGCAAACGACCGCGGACCCGGCGGCGGCGCGCCTGCCTGGCGTGACATCCCAGCCGGTCAGCCGGCCGCGAGCACTGATCACGGCAACACCTCGGCGCGTCGTGACTGAAGGCTCCGCCGCGAACCGGGAGACAGGGCGGGTCGGGACGAGGCGCTGAGGCGGCGTCTCGTCCCGGCCCCGATAGGAAGGAGCGGTGGCGATGGGGATGGCGCATCGGCGTCCACGGGAGCACGAGTACCTGCTGGCCGGCATGCTGCGGCACGCTGTGTGCGGCCGGGTCATGTCGCCGGCGGCCGGGCCGGGCGGCTCTCGAATCTATGCGTGCCGGGCCGGGTGCCCTTGGGTCCTGGTGGCAGCGCCGTTGGAGCGGAAGTTGTTGCTACGGGCGCTGGTGCGCGCGTACGCGGCGCTGTATCGGATCGGCCGGCGCGGGCCGATGGTGTTCGATGGGTTGGCGCCGGAGCCGAGGACCCCCGACGACGGGGTGGCTGTGTCGGTGGAGGAGGCCCGGCGTTGGCAGCAGTGCGCCCCGCTGAACCGTCGCGGGATGCTGCGGGTCGCGTTCCTGCGAGTGGACATCGACGAACACGGGCAGGCGCGGCCAGTGTGGCGGCACCGGACGGACGGCGGAGGGCGGCCAGGCGGGGACGGTCGTCGCCGCCCGTCATGATCGATCCCAGACTCGGGCCCGAGCCGAATTCCACAGCAGGTGGGCCAGGCGCGCGCACGGGCTTGCTCGGCTCGGGGCCGAGGCTGAGTTATCCCGATGAACCGGTCGAGATTCCCGCGCCGCAAGCGCCGTCGGCGCTCGCGAAGTATTGGTGCCTGCCCGGCTACCGACTGCCACCGAGGTATCGATCAGCGAGCGCCGCACCAGTTGCCATGGGGCGGCGCGGATATCCGCGGCGAATTGCTTCCGCAGTCTGCCTGCTGCCTCTTGGCTGATCAGCCCTCTCCCGACGCTCTCTTCGTGACCAACGCGCGACGACGTACCCGTACTGGCGTCAAGCGCCCGGATTTGGTCGGCACCCGCACCTGCTCTTCGATGGTCCGGTACGCCTGGCGGACCAGAATGTTGGCGGTGGTGCCACGACCGAGGAGGTCCTCGCCCATCGACTTGATCGGACTGTCTGCCAGCAGAAGCCATGCCCACACCTAACTGCCCGGCGGCGGCGCGTGGAAGGGCAACGTCACCCGTATCGGGCCTCGGCTTTACGAATCTGCGGCCTGTCGCCCCGGTCTCAATGGCGTCGCGGGTCTGGCGATACCGAACGTGGGCGCTAACAATGTGAAGCGCTCCTCGACTATGAGCGACCGGAGGATCCAGCTGTGCGAACCTCAGACTCGGGGCAGCTTCTGGGGGCGCGGCGGGTGCTTCGCCGGATCGCACTCACCGTCGCCACCGGAAGCATCACGTTCGTCCTCACGAACCTGACCAATCAGCCGCTGCCGTGGACTTTGACTCTGTCCGTGCTGATCGGCGGCATTACGTTGCTGGCGCAGTTCCTGATCGACTTTGAGAGACGCGAAGAGCAGGTTGAGCGTCGGATGAGCAGCCTTGAGTTCAGCAACGCGACGGTCGCGCAGCGCTTGGAGGAGACAGTGAAGCAGGAGGTGTCCCGGCTTGATGAGTCGGCTCGGCTGCTTGACCGGCTCACCGATTCGGCGCTGCACGCGGACTCGATACAGCGACTGGTGCGGCTATCCGCCGATCTCCCAGAGGGCTCTCTCCCGCTCGCCGTCGAGGTGGCACAGGCGCAGGTTGATGCTGCAGTGTCCTTCCTGGAGCAGTTGGGCCACGGCGAGGTCGGGTATGACGGTGAGGACCGCGACTGGCTGCTCACGCTGACGAAACGGTCCAGACACACCATTAGCGCAACCAGTCGTGGCACCGTGAGCGCGGATGGTGACTTCATCGACGATGGATTCTGGGACTCCGAACTCGGCCACCGGTACCTCGACGCCCAACGCGAGGCAGTGCGACGTGGCGTTGCCGTGCGCCGCATATTCGTCCTCGCGGACCGCGGAATAGCCCACGACCCCGACTTCCGGAAGCTGTGCGACCAGCAGCGCAGCGCTGGTGTCTCAATCCGAATCCTCGACGCCTTCACGTTGACGCCCACGCGGGCGCTACTGCTGCCCGATATGGTGATCTTCGATGATGAGATTAGCTACGAACTGACAACCGGCCCACGCCTAGTCGCTGCGAGCACGCCATACTTTCTGAAGACCATGCTGCACGTGCGGCCGGATGCTGTTCGGAACCGAGTCCAGCAGTTCAATGACTACTGGGAACTCTCGGAGCCGTATGAACGAACCGGCAAGGACATCTGATAAGGGCTCAACGTCGGTTCTCCACCGTGACCGTTCACGCGGTTGACGGATGCCGTGGCTTGAGGATCAGCGTGTTTCGTCAGCGCAGATCACACATCTGCCGTCCTCGTGGTCCTGCTTCCACAGGCGGGCGTCGCGGTCGGGCGTGGTCCACCGCAGCGCTCGCCGTCGCGCCGGCGACGTGTCGAACGAGGCGGTCGCGAAACGCAGGTGCACGATGATGACTTCGCCGTCGATCATCCGGAGGAGGCAGTTGAACTCCGACATGCCGGGCTCGACGGGGTGTAACCGCGCCTCGTCCGGGCCACGCGGGATGAGGACGTGGACGGTGCCGGGATCGGCGTGGCGGATCTCCAGGGCCGCTGTCGGGTCAAGTCTCAGCAACGTCTTGGCGTCCACCGTCTTCGGTGACGGCGAGCGGCGGACCGGCTTCTTCGGTGCTGGCGACGGCGGCTGCTCCAGGTACGAGTAGTCGTAGCCGAGCGCCTCGAACTGCGCGACGAGCCATGCGAGCTGCTCGGCCGAGCCGGTTTCCCACATCCAGCGGAAGGTGTGGTGCCCTACGGCTCGCCATCGCGATCGCGCTCCCCGCCGCCGAGCACGCCTCCGGGCAGGTTGTGCACGATGTCTGCCAGTTCATCCTGAGTTCGGTCATTCGCTTAGTGCCTGAGTTTCCGGCCGGTGATCGAGTCGAGTAGCGCTTGCTGCTCGTCAGGGACGATGGGCGGAAGCGTCTGTTCGGCGCCGTTGCTGATGATGGTGGCCGAGCGCAGCGGGCGTAGCTGTCGTGTGACGTTGC
>WHSM01000526.1 GCA_009380105.1 Micromonosporaceae bacterium | reverse complement strand
GCCTGCGGCTACCCGATCGCCGGCATGGTGCGCGACTACCACCCGGCCGGCTATCCGCCCGGCGAGCCGATGGTGCCGCACGGCCAGTCGGTGTCACTCACCGCGCCGGCGGCGTTCCGGTTCACATTCGCGACCTCGCCGGAGCGGCATCTGCGCGCCGCGTCGCTGCTGGCCCCGGACGACGAGGCGGCGGCCGACCCGGCCGAGCGACTTCCGGCGGCGCTGACCGCGTTGATGCGCGACATCGGCGTCCCGAACGGCCTGGCGGCGGTCGGCTACTCCAACGCGGACGTGCCGGAGCTGGTCGAGGGCGCCGTCAAGCAGCAGCGACTGCTCGCCGTCGCCCCGTGCGCCGTCACCGCCGAAAACCTGGAAGCCATCTTCCGCGGGTCGCTGTAGCCCTCGCGGTTTGCGGACTTCTGGCTGTCTCGCCGATTTCTGGCCGCCGTTTAGCGGTAACTGGCGACGGGGGTGGGGCGAGGGGGAGGCACTAGCATCGCTTGTGGGGTCGGCATACGTAGAGATCTTTCATTTGGGTACGGAGGAATGGTGACGATTGCCCACGATGCGGCGCCGGGATCGCGGGTTGATCGTTCCGGCCTCGACGAGTCCGCCCGGCTGGTGCTCGGCCGCGCGCTCGCCGAGGTGATTCGGGGCGATGTCGAGTTCGGCTCTGGCGCCCGCGCGGAGTACAGCACCGACTCCTCCAACTACCGGCAGGTCCCCCTCGGCGTGGTGTTCCCGAAGGACGCCGGCGACGTTGTCGCCGCGCTCCAGGTCTGCCGCGAGCACAACGCCCCGGTGCTCGGGCGCGGCGCGGGGACCAGCCTCGCCGGCCAGGCGTGCAACGTCGGCGTCATCTTCGAGTTCAGCCGCCACATGAACGCCATCGTGGAGATCGACCCGGTCCACCGGCGCGCCGTGGTGCAGCCCGGCGTGGTGCTCGACGACCTGCGCGACGCCGTCCGTGAGCACGGCCTCACCTTCGGCCCGGACCCGTCCACCCACGCCTGGTGCACGCTCGGCGGGATGATCGGCAACAACTCCTGCGGCACCCACGCCCTGTACGCCGGCAAGACCGTCGACAACGTCGAGCGCCTCAGCGTCGTCACCTACGACGGCGTGGAGCTCGACGTCGGCCCGACCAACGACGCGCAGTTGGCGGCCCTGGCGGCCAACGAAGGCCGGGTCGGCGAGATCTACCGCGGGCTCCGCGACCTCCGCGACCAGCATGCCGACCTGATCCAGGCCCGCTACCCGGACATCCCGCGACGGGTCTCCGGATACAACCTCGACGACCTGCTGCCGGAGCAGGGCTTCCACATCGGCCGCGCCCTGGTCGGCTCCGAGTCGACCTGCGTGATCGTCACCGAGGCGACCCTGCGACTGGTCCCGGACCCGCCGATCCGCCGGCTCGTGGTGCTCGGCTACCCCGACATCTTCGCCGGCGGCGACCACGTCCCTGAGCTGCTCCGACACGACCCGATCGGCCTGGAAGCCGTTGACGAGCGGCTCACCCAGCTCATGCGCTCCCAGAAGCTCAACCTGGAGAGCCTGCAGCTGCTGCCGCCCGGCGGCGGATGGCTGCTGTTCGAGTTCGGCGGCGACGACCCGGACCAGCTGGAGCAGCGGATCGACGCGCTGATCGCCGATCTCCCCGACCGCGTCACCTGGGCGCGGGCCGACGACCCGGTCACGCAGCAGAAGATGTGGGCGGCGCGGGAGTCCGCGCTCGGCGCCGCCGCGCACCCGCCGGGCCATCCACCGCACCTGGAGGGCTGGGAGGACGCCGCCGTGCCCCCGGAGAAGGTCGGCGAGTACATGCGCCGGATCACCGCGCTCTGGGACGAGTACGGCTACCAGGGCGTCTGGTACGGCCACATCGGACAGGGCTGCCTGCACACCAGGAACACCTTCGACCTGCGCACTCCCGAAGGGCTCCGCGCATACCGGTCCTATGTGGAGCGCGCCGCCGACATCTGTCTCGAACTGGGCGGATCGCTGTCCGGCGAGCACGGCGACGGCCAGGCGCGAGGCGAGCTCCTGACGAAGATGTACGGCCCGGAGCTGGTCGAGGCGTTCGGCGCGTTCAAGGCGCTGTGGGATCCCGACGGGCGGATGAACCCCGGCAAGCTCGTCGACCCGTACCCTCTGGACACCAATCTGCGGCACGGGCCCGACTATGCGCCGGAGCCGCTCCCCGGCAGGAAGCACTTCGCGCTCAAGGCCGACCACGGCAGCCTCGCCGAGGCCGCGAGCCGCTGCGTCGGGGTGGGGCGGTGCCGGCGGTTCGACACGGGCGTGATGTGCCCGTCGTACCGGGCGACCCGCGACGAGACCCATTCGACGCGGGGACGCGCGAAGCTCCTGGAGGAGATGTTCCGGGGGGAGGTCACCGCCGCGGACTGGCGCAACGACGACGTCTACGACGCGCTCGATCTCTGTCTGTCGTGCAAGGGCTGCAAGGTCGACTGCCCGACCGGCGTGGACATGGCGACGTACAAGGCGGAGTTCCTGTCGCACTACTACGACGGGCGGCTGCGACCTCGCGCCGCGTACGCGCTGGGTCTGCTGCCGTGGGCGTCCCGGCTGGCCACG
>WHSM01000452.1 GCA_009380105.1 Micromonosporaceae bacterium | reverse complement strand
GCGGGGAGGTCCCGGGTCGCCGCAAAGGCGTCCATCCGCTGCAGGAAGCAGGCGTCGCGGAGGTGTTCTAAAGCGATGGGGTCCGCTGTGCTCGACGCGCTCGGCGCCTGCGCGCGCCTGGCTGAGGACAGCGACGCCATCGCTGGAGCAGCGCCCCGCTACGTCGCCGCGCCCGGCTCCGCCGAGGAGGCGGCGGCCGTCCTGCGCGTCGCCGCCGCGCACGACCTCGCCGTGGTCGCCCTCGGCGCCGGCACGAAGCAGGACTGGGGCCTGCCGCCCCGCCGCCTCGACCTGGTGATCGACACGACCCGTTTGATCGGCGTGGTGGAGCACGCTGCCGGCGACCTGGTGGCCGTGGTCCGCGCCGGCACGCCGCTGTCGTCGCTTAACGCCAAGCTCGCCGCGGCAGGCCAGCAGCTCGCCCTGGACGCGCCGCTGGCCGGGGCCACCGTCGGCGGCACGGTCGCGGTCAACGACAGCGGGCCGCGCCGCATGCTGTACGGCAGCGTCCGCGATCTGCTGATCGGCATCACCGTGGTGCGCGCGGACGGCGTGGTCGCCCGCTCCGGCGGCAAGGTGGTCAAGAACGTCGCGGGGTACGACCTCGGCAAGCTGATGACCGGCTCGTACGGCACCCTCGCGCTGATCGCCGAGTGCGCGTTCCGGCTGCATCCGATCCCCGCCGCGCGGGCCTACGTGACCCGCCGCATGGCGCCGGCTTCCGCCGGGCCCGCGCTCACGGCGATGCGGAAGTCGCAGGTCGCCCCGAGCGCCGTGGAGATAGACGCGCCGCCGGACGGAGACTGCGAGGTGCTTGTGCACCTGGAGGGAACAGCGACTGGAGTCGACGCCCGGGCGGCGACGACGGCGAAGTTGCTCGACGGCGAGGTCTCGCCGAGTCCGCCGCCGTGGTGGGGCGAGCGCCCCTGGCGCTCCGGTGACGTCGGGATCAAGCTCGGCGTGCCGCTGTCTCGCGTGCCGGCGGTGCTGCGGGCCGCCGACGGCGCGGCGGTGCGTGGCTCCGCGGGAGCCGGCGTGCTGTACGCGGGCCTGCCCGGCGACTCGGACCCGGAGTCGGTCGTGCGGCTCGTCGCAGCGCTGCGGACAGCGGCCGAGCACGCCGTGGTGCTCACCGCCCCGCCGGCGATCCGGGACCGGCTCGACATGTGGGGACCGGTGAGGGGCCTGGGGTTGATGCGCCGGGTCAAGGAGCAGTTCGACCCGCATGCGCGGCTCGCGCCGGGCCGGTTCGCGGGAGGGATCTGAATGGGCGCACCGACCCCGGCCTTCGACGATCACCGGCCGCCGCGCGCGGAGCTGATCTCCGACTGCGTGCACTGCGGGTTCTGCCTGCCGACCTGCCCGACGTACGCGCTGTGGGGTCAGGAGATGGACTCGCCGCGCGGCCGGATCTACCTCATGGAGACCGGGCTCGGCGGCGAGCCGATGACCGACAGCATGGTCGCCCACGTCGACCGGTGCCTCGGCTGCATGGCGTGCGTGACGGCCTGCCCGTCCGGGGTCCAGTACGACCGGCTGATCGAGGACACGAGGCAGCAGGTGGAGCGCCGGGCCCCGCGGTCGGCGGGGCAGCGCGCGCTCCGGGCCGCGATCTTCGCGCTGTTTCCTCACCCCCGCCGGCTGCGGCTGCTGCGGGGTCCGCTGCGGGCGTACCAGAAAAGTGGCCTGCAACGACTGGTGCGGCGGGTCGGTCTGCTGCGGCGGTGGCCGGTGCTCGACACCGTGGAGTCGCTGGCGCCGCGGCTCGGCCGCGTCGAGCGGCTGCCGACCCGGATCCCCGCGCGTGGGGAGCGGCGGGCCGTGGTCGGCATGCTCACCGGCTGCGTGCAGAGCGCGTTCTTCCCCGACGTGAACGCCGCGACCGCCAGAGTGCTCGCCGCCGAGGGCTGCGAGGTGGTGATCCCGCGCCAGGGATGCTGCGGCGCGCTGAGCGTCCACAACGGACGCGAGGCGGAGGCACAGCGGTTCGCGCGGCGGCTGATCGACGTCTTCGCCGACGTGGACCACGTGGTGGTGAACGCGGCCGGCTGCGGCTCCGCGACGAAAGAGTACGGGGAGCTGCTCGGCGGAGATCTTCGGGCCGCCGGCTTCGCCGCGAAGGTCCGGGATCTTTCCGAGCTGCTCGTCGAGCTGGGTCCGGTCGCCGCTCGTCACCCGATGCCGGTGACCGTGGCGTACCACGACGCGTGTCACCTGGCGCACGCGCAGGGCATCCGCGCCCAGCCTCGGGAGTTGCTGCGCGGCATCCCGGAGCTGGAGCTGCGGGAGATCGCGGACCCCGAGATCTGCTGCGGCTCGGCCGGCGTGTGGAACGTGCTGAACCCGGAGCCCGCCGCCGAGTTGGGGGAGCGCAAGGCACGCGACGTGCTCGCCACGGGCGCCGAGCTGCTGGTCACCGCGAACCCCGGCTGCCTGATGCAGATCGCGGCCGCGGCGGACCGCCTCGGCGGCGCGATCCGGCTGGCGCACGTCGCGCAGGTCCTCGACGCCTCGATCAACGGGACCCGCCTGGAGTGAGGCACGTGGCGCGCCGTCGAACGGCGGCGGCGGGTGGGTCGGCTTGGTACGGTCGCGCCACGGATCTGACAGCACGACGGAGGTGGCCCATGGCGCACGTGTTGGTGCTCGGCGGAGGCTTCGGCGGGCTCGCCGCGGCCCATGAGCTGCGCCGCCGCCTCCGGTCCGACGACCAGGTCACGCTCGTCGCCTCCAGCGAGGAGTTCTTCGTCGGCTTCGCCAAGCTGTGGGACATCGCAGGCGTGCGGCCGCTGGCCGACGGCAGCCGGCGGCTCGAGGGCCTTGCCCGGCACGGCATCCGGTTCGTGCGGGCCGACATTGCCGCGATCGACCCGGATCGCCTCGTCGTGGAGACCTCCGCCGGAGCGCTCAGCGCCGACGGGATCGTGATCGCGCTCGGCGCCGGTCACCGCCCCGAGCACGTCGCGCTGCTCGGCCCTGGCGCTCACAACCTGTATGACGCCAGAGAGCTGCCGGCGATCCGGGCTGCCCTGCAGGACCTGACCGGGGGACGGCTGCTGGTGAGCATCCTGGGCGCGCCGTACCTGTGCCCGCCCGCGCCGTACGAAGCGGCGCTGCTGCTGAACGAACGGCTGGGCGGCGCCGCGGAGGTCGTGGTCACCACCCCGCAGCCGCTGACGCTGCCGGTGGCCGGGCCGGACGCCAGCCGCTCCCTGGCCGAGCGGCTGACCGAGCAGGGAGTCGCCGTGCTCACCGGCCGTCAGGTCGAGGCGATCGACTGCGAGGCCGGCGTCG
>WHSM01000531.1 GCA_009380105.1 Micromonosporaceae bacterium | reverse complement strand
TCGCCGCCGAGCGAGAGCCGAACCGGCAGCGCCTCACCGACCATTCCCACCACGGTGGCGTCCTCGGCGCGGAACCGGCTGGCGCTGGACACGGCGAGCACCATTTCGCGCTCGCCACACAGCCGGGCGAGCCACATTGCGAAGCCGGCGGTCAGCACGTGGGCCGGAGTGCTGGCCAGATCCCGCGCTGTACGGTGCAGCCGCCGTAATGGGATCTCGAACCGGTGCAGCGCGCCCGCGCCAGACAGCGTGGCCGGCCTGGGCCGGTCGTACGGCAGGGCGAGCCGAAGCGGGGCGCCGGCCAGCTCGTCATGCCAGAACCGCTCCAACTCACCACGGCGTTCGCCGGTGACCAGCGTTCGACGCCATCGCGCGTACTCCGGGTACTGGTTCGGCACGGGTAGTTCGGTGGTGGCGCCGCCTACGGCATCGGCGTACAGGGTGGACAGTTCCTTCCAGATCACGCCCATGGACCAGCCGTCACAGATCAGGTGGTGCAACACCAGCACCAGAGTCCATCGGGCGTCGCCGAGACGAGCCAATCGGACCCGCCACAGCGGCGCCCGGTCCGTGGCCAGGACTCGGCGCGCCTCGCCCTGACACCAGTCCGCCACGGCGTCGGCGTCGTCGGCGATGTCGCGGAGATCAGTCGTCGCGAGATCGACCGGCACTCCGGCGAGCGCCTCCTGCCGCAGCTCACCGTCGCGAAGCACGATCCGGGTACGCAGCGCGGAGTGCCGTCGTGCGAGGGCGTCCAGCGCACGTCCCAGAGCTTCCCGGTCGACATCACCGTCCAGCGTGACCCGGTACGCCACCTGGTACACCGCCGGCTGCGGACTGTGCTGAGCCAGCCGCCAGCACCGCTGCTGCACACTCGTGACCGGCGCGGTGTCGACCACCTCGTCGGCCACGCCGGCATCGGCGACGGCTTCCAACCGGTCGGTCGCGTCGAGCCGGCGGGCCATGGCCTGGATGGTGGGTGCCCGGAACAGCTCGACGACGTCGTACTCGACGCCCAGGTCGTGGCGTACCCGGTTGACGAGCTCCACCGCCGTGAGCGAGTGCCCGCCCAGCTCGAAGAAGGAGCGGTCCACCGGCACCCGCGGCGTACCGAGCTGCACGCACCACAGGTCGTGCAGGGACCGCTCGGTCGCGGTGGCCGGCTCGGCGAACTCGGCGTCGCCAGCGCCCCAGTCGGGTTCCGGCAGTCGCGACCGGTCGAGTTTCCCGCTGGAGTTGACCGGCAGCTCGGCGAGGCGGACCCACGCACCGGGGATCAGGTACCCCGGAAGGGTCGCGGACAGGCGTTCCGGGAGCCGGGCGGCGAGATCGTCCAAGCGATCGGGATCGCTGGGGACGACGTACCCGATCAGGCAGGTTTCGCCGCGTGGGTCGGCGCCCGTGACCACCACGGCGTCGCGTACCTCGTCCAGGGTGTGCAGGGCGCGTTCGGCTTCGCCCGGCTCGACGCGGTAGCCGCGGATCTTGACCTGGTGGTCGACCCGGCCGAGGTGTCGCAGGTTGCCGTCGGACGACCAGCGCCCGAGGTCGCGGGTGCGGTACCGGAAACCGCCGGGGATCTCCGGGTCCGGCACGAAGGCCGCGTCCGTCTCGTCCGGGCGGCCAACGTACCCCCGGGCGGGACAGGCTCCGCCCAGGTAGATCTCGCCGACGGCGCCGGGCGGGACCGGCCGGCGCCGCTCGTCGAGGAGCCAGACCGTCACGTTGTCGATGGGACGCCCGATCGGCGGTCGGTCACCCGCAGCCGGGTCCACCTGGTGACTGGTGGCGATGATCGACGCCTCGGTTGGCCCGTACTCGTTGTAGAGCGCGCAGTCGGGATGCTCGGCGAGGAACCGGCGCAGCCCGGCGGTGGTCTCCAGCGTCTCGCCGACCGACACCACCTCGCGCAGCGACGGCATTCGCGGATCCGTCTCCATCAGGTACTTCAGCGGGGTGAAGGTCATGAACAGCCGCTGCACCTCGTACCGCCGGATGGTCTCGGCCAGCGCGACGGGCTCGTACCGCGCCTTCTCCGGGATCAGCACCAGCGCGGCGCCTGAGGCGAGGGAGGTGAAGATCTCCTGGACGCTGACATCGAAGCCGATCGAGGTCCATTGCAGCGTGCGGTACGGGCGCCGCCTGCGCAGATACCAGTCGATCAGGTTGGCCGGGCCGCGGTGCGGCACGGCCACGCCTTTCGGGATCCCGGTGGAGCCGGACGTGTAGATGCAGTACGCGAGGCTGTCCAGGCCGGTGGTACGCGGCGGCGGGGCGTCCGCCCGCGGCTCGGGATCCGCATCGGCCACTCGCAGCGCCGGTGTGCCGAGGCGGTCGGCCAGCTCCCCGTCGTGGCAGAGGAGGACCTGTGCCCGGCTGTCGGCGATCGCGTGCTGCAGCCGCGGCTCCGGGAGATCCGGATCCAACGGCAGGTACGCCGCACCCGCCTTGAGCACTCCCAGCACGGCGACGATCAGGTCGATGCCCCTCGGCAGGCACACGGCCGCGATGTCATCGGAGCGGACTCCACGGTCGT
>WHSM01000147.1 GCA_009380105.1 Micromonosporaceae bacterium | reverse complement strand
CGCAACCGGTTACGCATCCCCACCAGCACCGTCGGGTGGAACGACCCCGCGTCCACCGACAGGCCCGCCGCGGCCTTCCACCGCAGGTCAAACGCCAGATGCTCGACCGCCTCCCGGTCCGAGAGGCCCTCATGCGCCTGCAGCAGCATCACCGTGGCCACCACCCGCGCCGACACCGTCGGACGCCCCTTCGGCGAGGCCGTGAACAGGTCCGCGAAGTAGTCATCGCCGAACAGCCGATGCCCCTCACCGGCCAGCAGGTGATAGACACTGCCCTCGGCCAGCCGGTCACCCAGCAGCACCGCCGCGTCGTCGAACCGGACCTGCGCCTGCGCCTGCGCCTGCGCCTGCGCCTGCGCCTGCGCCTGCGCCTGCGCCTGCGCCTGCGCCTGCGGCCTGCCAACCGCCATACACCATCATATGACTCAAAGCAGTATCAAACACGCATAACACGCGGACACCGTACGGCTAAATCAGCACCGTCCTAGAGTCCGAAAACGTGGTTTGACCTGCTGGTATGTGTGATCGGTGGCGGAGTCGGCGTGTCTCTAGGGGCGGGTGTTGCCGCTGTTCAGGGGCTTGTGGCGGTGAGGTCGACGACGCGCTTGGGGGCTGGTACTTGGAGCTTGTTGTAGATGCCGCGTTGGGTGCCGGTCAGCTCGGTGCATTGCCGAAACAGACCGGTGGGGCCGGTGAAGGCGCCGACGTGCACGCGGTCGAGTTCGCGGCGCAGGGTCGGCCATGTCTGGCCGGTCTCGGTCTCGGCGACGCGGATGAGGAGCAGGGCGAGCCAGCACAGGATGACGTGGGCGCGGATGCGTTCTTCGAGGCGGTGGTAGACCGGCCGCATGTTTCATGTCGCGCCAGCCGCGTTCGACTTCCAGGAGCTGCTTGTAGCCCAGCGCGATGTCTTCGGGGCTCAGGTGCGGGTCGGAGCATCGCAGCAGGTACTTGCCATCGAGGTTGGACTCGGTCTTCATCGTGGCCTTGTCGATGCGCAGCAGCCCGCCGGGTGTGACGCGTAAGTAGCGGTTGAGCCCTGGCTTGGTGGAGATGCGCCCGCGCAGCTCGGCCCGCTTGAGAGCGGTGAGCTTGTCGGCGCCGTCGATCAACTCGGTGAGCTGGGCGACCAACTGCTCACGGATGTGGGTGTCCCGCTGCGCGCCTTCGGGGTTGTGACAGATCACGAACCGCTCATGTTCGCTGATCCGGACCTCCTTGACGCGCAGGTTACCGGCCACTTGTTGGTAGCGTCCCTGGCGCGAGAGGGCGGCCTTGGACTCGGCCGATCCTGAGCGGAGCTTCTCCCCGATGATGTAGTGGTGATCGCCCTTGCGCAGGTAACGGCGGTTCTCGGTGGAGGCGAACCCACGGTCGGCGACCCACACGATCCGTGACAGCGTCCAGTCCCGCATGTCGTGTTTGACCTGGCGGATCAGCGCCGAATCGCCGGTGCTGCCCGGCCAGCACCACACTCGCACCGGAATCCCCGTCCGGGTGACGGCCATCCCGATCACGATCTGCGGCAGGTTATCGCGGGAGTCCTTGGACTTGCCGTAAGCACGGAACCCCTTCACCATCACGCCGTCGCCGTCGCCGTCGGGCAGGGGCTGGCCGCTGGAGTCGCGGGCGATCGGCGCATCAGGCTCCTCCAGCTCGAAATAGGTCGAGGTGGTGTCGAAGAACAGCAAGTCCACCTCAAGGTCAAGGAGGGTGGCCAGTTGCCAGAACACCTCCTTCTCCAGCTCAGGCGCGATCTCGTGCAGCCAGTCCATCGCCCGGTAGCAGGCGTCGTCGCTGATCTCGGGCAGGCCGTCGATGTGCACGTCGCGGTTGACCCATTCGGCGGCGGCCAGCTTCGAGGAGGGGGCCAACGCGCGGTTGGCGACCAGGGCAAACAGCACGCGCTCCACCCGGGCGTCCAGCCGCCGCCCGGTCAACCGGTTGAACATCACCTTGTCGATGTTCAACCGGTGCCAGAGCCCGTCCAGCGCGTGCGCCCCGCCCAGCGGACGGGACTCGGTGAAGGTCAGCTCAGCGCCCCCGGCGGCGGCCAGTGCCTCACCTGGTTGCAGCAACCGAGACAACGACGCCACCAGCCGCGTGACTGCCGCCCGGTCAAGCTGGTCCTCACGCCCGAAGCTAAACAGGATCTTCGGCACCGACCGGCCTGCCGGGCCATCCCACTCGTTGTGGGCCAGATGCAGGTAGCGCACCGCAGTGCCGTCCTTGTTCCGGCGGCTGGTCGTCTTCACATACACGTCTCTAGACGATACACACATCAGCCCAGCCAGACGCAGCCCACAATAGCCGAAACGTTTCTCTAGGCCATCTCGACCTCGTGGGCGCATGCCACCCCGCTGACCTGCACCTTCATCCTCGCACGTCTCCAGAACCCCCCTCAACTGCGGAACTCAGGAAGAAGCGGAAGCGGGATTCTCCCAGGTGCGAGGGGTAGCCGACGCGACGGAACTCGTTGGTGCGGAACGAGCCCCCGTCCGCCGTCTCGAACAACGCCGTGGTGTTGGAGAATTCGTTGTCGAACTGGCTGACCTCGCGGTCGAAGACCCCGTCGCCGCGGTCGTCGTCGACGCCGATCGCGCTGACGCTGGTGGCATGGCTCTGCCAGGCGCCCAGCACCCCGCCGATGGAGTGGGTCGGATACAGCAGCGGCAGGTAGCTGGCGGTGGCCTTCCAATTCTCGCCGCCGCTGTACTGGTACGCCGCGTAGAAGCCGAGGTCCATGTCGTGGATGTAGCTGCCCTCGGCGTAGAAGAGGCGGCCGAACGCGCCTTCGGCCACCTTCTGGCGGGCGAAGACGGTGGCTGGGTGGTACTGGCTGGTCTCGCCCATCATGTACGTCAATCGGGTCTCCCTGACGGCGTCGATGATGGTGGCGTTCTCCTCCTGCGTGATGGCCATGGGGACGGTGGAGTAGACGTGCTTGCCGGCGCGCAGGGCCCGCACGGCAAGGGGGCCGTGCGTCCAGCGCTGGGTGAAGATCGCGACCGCGTCCACGTCGGAGGCGAGCATGGCGTCGAAGTCGGAAACCGCACCGCCTGTCAGGTGGTGCTCGGTGACGAGGCGCTCGGCGCGCTCCGGGATGAGGTCAGTGACGCTGATGTCACCGATACCCGGGTGGAGCTGGAAGAGCTTGACGAAAAGCCCGGCGAACTGGCCGGCTCCGACGATGCCCAGGGAAAAGGACATAACAGAACCTTCCGATGCTGATTTTCTGGTGCCGGACTGTGATGCTGGTGAGAAGCGGAGGTCGGGCTGCTTGTCGGCCTCGGCCTCTGGGTTCAGCGGCCGAGGCGCGGCGGGATGACGCTCATTCGTCGTAGTGTGCTGTGAGGGCGACATGTGTCCGGCCACTTCCTGTGATCGGCAGGGTGACGGTGTCGTGCTGGACGTCGAGCCGGGCGGGTTGACCGTTGACGGATATCTTGACGGGTGGCAGGTCAGCCGGGTGGCGGAGGCGTAGCGCCACGCGCCTCGGGGGGCGGCGGAGGGTCGGGTCGAGGTCGACCTGGATGCTTCGCGTGGTCGCGAGGTGTGAGGACACCTGGTAAGAGACGTGGCCGAATGTGGTGGGCAGCTGGTCGACGCCGTAACGCTGCCCGTCCCGGTGCCAGCCGCGGGGGGCGCCTGGTGCCAGCCAGAGTTCCTCGCCTCTTTCGGTCACCAGGAGGTGGCGGAGCCAGGTCACCATCCTGGCCTCGTCGGACGGCTTGTAGAAGGGTCCCTCACCCAGGCCTGGTTCGCTGATCATCTCGGCCAGGCAGCGCACATCACGATAGAGCGCGAGGGCCAGGCTGTTGTAGAAGGCGCGGAGCGCGTGCTCCACCTGGTCGCGATCGAGGTAGGCCTTGGTGATCCCGAGCAGGTTGGGCTGCGGAATCACTCCTCCGCGACTGAACCAGTCGCGGTCCAGGTCGGTGCCGTGGCCGAACTCCCGGCTGACGAACAGGTTGTCCTCCAGGTCTTGCAGGATCCAGGTCGTCTCGGGTGCGTCCGACGGGAGCACCCCGCCTTCCCACAGGTGCAGGGCCCCGTACCCGGCCTCGCGGATCCAGCCGAACTCCCGCCCGCGCAGCCGCGCCCGGGCCGGCACATGGGGGATGGCGACGCCGTTGAGCAGCCGCACCACTGGGGCGTTGACGCGGGCTTCCCGGGCGGCCCGCTGGATGTCGAGCCGGTAAGCTTCGGCCTCGGCCCGCAGCCGCGCGGCGTCTGGGTGCCCGATCTCCGTCAGCGCGTGGGCGCTTGCCGCCAGGCCTGCATGGGCGTGGGCGTTGACCGCGAACCAGTGCCGCCATTCGGGGTTGTCCTCGAGGTGCCCGGGGGGCAGCAGGCCGCGGGTGCGGGGATCGTCGTCGGCGGTCGCACGCCGTTCCCGGGTCACAAAGTCGCATGCCGCGACCACGTTCGCCGCGACCGAGGTGAGCCACTCGCTGTCCCCGGTGAGCCGGTAGTGCCCGATCACGGCGGCCAGGATCGTGCCGTGGTCGAGGTTGTACCTGAACCCGCCTCCCTCGAGCCGGCCCTGGTCGAAGTCCACACCCAGCAGCGCGCCCTCCGCGGAGGAGAAGTCACCGTCGGGCATCACGGTGCCCTGCGCCTGAAGCAGCGAGGTCAGGTAGGTGCGGGCTCGGTCGTGGTGGCCCATCAGATCCATGGCCACAATCTGCCAGGCGGCCTCGTTGCCGCAGGCCCCGTAGGCGAAAGCAGCCGCGGGCAGGACGTAGGCGCCCGAGGCGGCGTCCTGGCACGCGCTGGTCAGGATGTGCACCGGGACGGCGCGGATGAAGTCCTCCAGATCGCGCTCGTCGGCGGGGCAGCGGATCGCGCCCTTGCCGCTGATGACCGCCTTCCAGGCCTGTTCGACCGCCGACTTGGCGGCCTGGGCGTCGATGCGGGCGATCTCCTGCCACTTCTCGGGTGCGCTGTGGCTGCAGAACGGAACCCGGATGTCGAGCCTCACCTGCTCGCCGGGCTGCAGCATGACCTCGTAGAGGACCGCGGTGGGGTATGCGGCGGTCTTCGAACCCGCGAGCGGCACCGCTCGAAGCCGCCCGCCGTCCCCAGCCGGAGACGCCGCACAGACCGTCGCCCGCAGCACGGGAGCGTCGTAGCGGACCAGCTTGGCCATCGCGGGAGAGTACTGCGCCGCCCTGATGTAGCCCGATGCCACCACGTTACCGGCGGGGTCGACCGACAGCTCCTCGTCCGGTGCGACCTGCAGCCACACGCAGGCCCGGCGGGGGCCGGTGGTGACGTTGGTCGCGGTCAGCGTCGTCATCAACACCGGGTCCTCATCGCCGCGCCGGCTCCGCCAGTTGACGTCGGCGCCCTCGGTCAGTGCCGCGAACGCCACCTGTGCATAGGCGATGTCCCGGTCGTTCCACCGGGTGTGCACGATGGGCAGCCATCCCCCCTCAAGCCACTGGGCGCCGGCACGGCCGCGCTCACGGAAATCGGGCGGGTCGCCGGCGCCGACGCGCAGCTGCAGCTCGTCGCCGGGCCAGCGCAGCCGCGACAGCAGGCGATTGCGCAGCTTGCCAAGCCCCTTCCCGACCAGCACGTTGCCGTTGTAGCGGAGCCCGAACTTCAGCTGGCCCGCCTCGGGACCCAGCACTACGTAGCGGCCGTGCGGCACATGGCCCGCCGCGTCCAGCTGAGGGACCTCCACGGTCGCCTTCTGGTACGTCTGCTCGGGCGCGCGTCCCACCCGTTCCAGCACCGATTGACGGGGGGCGGCCTCTACCTCGGCGCGATACGCCTCGAACGGCCGGTCGTCCTCCGCCGTCGTCACGTACACGCCGAGGTCCCGGATCCATAGCGGCCCATGCTTCAGATCGGCGAGGTTCACCGTGAACTCCAGCGCCTCGGTTCCCGCCGGCGGCGAGGGCTCCCGGAACGTCACCAGGGTGCAGTCGTGGGACGCGCTGGAGGCGTCCGTTCCACGAACGGTGAGGGCCAGCGCGGGCCGACCAGGTTCCTCCGACAGGTCCCGTCGCTCGCTCAGGTGGCCGTTGAAGACCCCGACGGTAGGCTCCCACGCCGCGGACCGGATGAGCGAACGCACGTTGAGCCGCCAGGTCTGCTCCCTGGCCGCCGAGTAGACGCGCAAGCCGCTCAGCGATGACGTGGCCGGCAGGACCAGGCGGACCTTCAGCGTCCGTCGGTACCTGGCCAGGTAGCCGGGGCGGCGTTCAAGATCTGCGAGACCCTCGAACTCGACCGCGTCCAGCGGGTCGAACTCGAAGATCAGGGCGTTGCCGTGGCGCGAACACACGCCGCGCGGGGTCGTCCACGTGCCGTGGAAGGGATCGTCCTGGCCGAGCCAGCCCCGGCCCATCCCGGGAATGGACTCCGGATCCGCCGCCGGCCAGTGATCGCGCCAGTACTCGACACGAACGGACTCGCCGCCGGGGACCTCCTCGCCGAATTCCGCGACAACCAACTGGACGTCTCGGGGCTCATCCCACTCGATCCCCACATGGGGAGGATCGCCCATCGCCACGGCCGGCCCGCCCTCGGGCCGCACAGGCCTGCAGCGTGGGATGCCCTCCGGCTCCTCCCACCAACGAACGGCACCGAACGGCGCCAGGTCGAAAAGGTCGTCGGCCACGTGGTGAACTCTCGTCCTCGCGGCGTCGGGGTCGACGTTCATCAGTACCTGCCTCCTGGACTGCCGGAATCAGCGGTGATCGAGTGTCAACGGTCGGGTATCCGGGCGAGCGGACGCGACTCGATCCATGCGACGTCCCGTGCCGTGAAGCCGCGTGCGCATCAGGTGGATCCCGGCGCCGGCCCGGGCGCGCTCATGATCCCCCCGGTGTCGTCGGCGGACCGGATCAGCAGCAGCGCGGAGTCTTCCTGGGCCAGGTCGGTGAAGGCCAGGCCGCCTTCCATGAGTTCTGCGCCGGCGCGGGTTTCGGTCGTGCCGCCGTCCACGGGGGTGAGGGCGGCGGTCGGGGGTCAGGCCCCGCAGCTGGATGGTGCGCTGCGGGGGGCTGCCGTCGAGGCGGAAGACCAAGAGCAGGTGTTCGGTGTCGTCGGGCATGGCGTACTGGAAGGCGGCCCACCGGTCGCCGCGGCCGTGGCGTTCGGGCTGCTCGGTGAGCCGGAACAGCCGGGCATCGCGGACGAAGCGGCGCACCACGGCCTTGTAGACCCTGATGTGCTCGCGGTACCGGTCGGCGATCCAGGCGGGAAGTTCGGGCAGCTTCTGCCCGAGTCCGAAAGCGTGCAGCATCGAGATCCGGGTGTAGTAGTCGAGCTTGGCCGGAGTCAGGTTCGGGTCGGTGGGGGTGTAGAGCATGTGCGGGTTGGCGCCGGGCGCCCACCAGTGCGAGTAGCTCCAGTGCAGGCACCGGTCCGGGGCCAGGATGGTCGACGCGCCCCAGAAGCACTGCAGGCTGTGCTCGGGCCAGTCGGGGTCGCTGATGTAGGTCAGGTGGGTGCGGCGGGCGATGCCCAGGTCGGTCCGCAGGCCGCCGGAAGCGCAGTTCTCCAGGATCACCTCGGGGTGATCCTCGCGGAGCTGGTCGAGAACCGCGTAGTAGCCGAGGTAGTGCTCGAACAGGCCGTCACCGGCCTGGTGGCCGTGATCGGTGCGATCACATCCCAGCCCGGGGTTGATGTTGGAGTCGAACTTGATCCAGTCGGCGTGGTACTCGGTGACCAGCCGCTCCAGCGTCCGGCGTGCCCACGCCCGCACGTCGGGGTTGGCGAAGCAGACGTAGCCGAGGAACTCACCGTCGCGGGTGGCGAGGAAGTCGGGACGCTCCTCGCGCAGCCGGGCCCTGGGTCCTGCTGCGTCGATCTCGCACCAGATACCGAACTTCCCCCCGCGGGCGTGGGTGTAGTCGGCGAGCCCGGGGATCCCGCTGGGGAAGCGGGCGGTGTTGACCAGGTCCCAGTCACCGCGCAGCTGCCCCCAGTCCCACTCCGAGCCGGCCGCCCCGAACCATCCGGCGTCCAGCAGGAATGCCTCCACACCCAACTCGGTTCCGGCGTCGACGTTGGCTTTGAAGGTCGCCTCGTCGATGTGTTTGTCGATGTAGGGCCACCAGTGGTTCCACTCCACCGGCGGGAAGCGAGGGCCGGTCGGCGGGTACCAGTGCTGTCGGCCGATGCGGGCGAACCTGGCGGCCACCGCGTCCAGGTCGCCGGTCTCGTCCCGGGCGACCACCACCTGCGGGCTGTCCAGCTCCTCACCGGGCGCCAGAACCTTGGAGAACCCCTCGTCGTGCAGGCCGCCGCCGACTCGGTACCCGCCGGATGGCAGCTGGTCGAAGCGCACCACCCAGTTCCCCGACCAGGCCACCGTGCCGACGAGCACGCCGCCGGCGGCGTCGGTCAGCGCGAACCACGGATGCATCCCCTCACACGACCGGCCGCTCAGCGTCTCCAACCGGTAGGCGCCGGCGAGCTTGTGGCTGAACGGCGCGAACTCGTTGCCATCCCCATCCCCGGTGAACGCGCTCACCGTGTACTCGCCGGCCGGCACGTCCAGGGAAAGCGAATCCACCTGCTCCACCGTCACCGGCTCGGTGCCGCGGTTGCGCACGGTGACCCACATCTCGGCCACCGCGCCGTCCTCGTACACCAGCTCGTGCTGGTCCACCTCCAGGCCGGTGCCTGGATGCCGGCTACGCAGCGTCTGGCGTGCCGGCGACCAGGAGGCCGCCACCGATTCGACGGCGACCATCATGGATCCGGTGATCGGTTGACCATCGACCGTGACGGCGAACTTCTCTCCGCTCAGCCACGGCGTCTCGTGTCCCACGTGTTCTCTCCTTGCCGCCGTAATCTGCAGGTGGCCAGCCAGTCTCTGCGGTGGTCACGGGTTGCTGGGCAGCGGCTCGGGTGGGGCGCAGGTGGAGGGCACGTCGAGTCGGCGGCCGGTTCGGGCGGCCTCGAGCATGGTGGCCATGGTGTCCAGCACGTGCTGGGCGAGTTCACCGCTGGCCCGGTGCGGGCGCCCGGCGCGGACGGCGTCGGCCATCTCGGCCACCCCGGAGCCCCGGTCGAAGCCGTCGTAGGGGCTGGCTTCGGGCTGGCGCTGCCAGCCGCTGTCGTCGCCCCGGCCGATCGTCACGGGCCCTACGAAGCCGTTGGGGTCGGCGAGGGTGAGCGTGCCGGTCGAGCCGTAGACCGCGATGCCGTGGGGCATGGCCTCGGCCTGCACGTCGAAACTGGTCACCAGGTGACAGATGGCGCCGGAGGCGAACTCCAGCAACCCGGCCACGTGGGTGTCGACCTCGACGTCGATGGTGTGCCCGTCGGCGGCGGTGCGCTCGGGGAAGCTGGCCCGGGCGCTGCAGCTGACCCGGGCGACGGGGCCGAGCAGGCAGATCAGCGCGGTCAGGTAGTACGGGCCCATGTCGAACAGCGGGCCGCCGCCGGGCTGGTAGTGGAAGTCGGGCGCCGGGTGCCAGCTCTCGTGGCCGGGGCAGAGCATGAACCCGGCGGCGGCGACCGGCTCGCCGATGGCGCCGTCGCGGATGAGCCGCTGGCCGGTCTGCACCGCGGCGCCGAGGAAGGTGTCCGGGGCGGCGCCGACCCGGACACCCGCCTCGCGCGCGGCGGCGAGCAGTTTGCGGCCGTCCTCGGCGGAGACAGCCAGCGGCTTCTCCGAGTAGACGTGTTTACCGGCGGCGACCGCGGCCAGGCTGACCTCGGCGTGCGCCGCGGGGATGGTCAGGTTCAGCACGATGTCGACGTCGGGGTCGGCCAGCAGCTTGTCCACCGTGGCGGCACTCGGGACGCCGTGCCGCGCGGCCGCCTCCTGCGCGCGTTCGGGCAGCAGATCCGCGCAGGCGACGACCCGCACCCCGGGCAGCCGGGGCAGCCGGGG
>WHSM01000203.1 GCA_009380105.1 Micromonosporaceae bacterium | reverse complement strand
GAGGCCGAGGACTTCGGGGAGGACGCCGCTGGGCAGCTGAGGGAGCTGGACGCCCAGTTGCGCGCCAGGACCGCCGAAGGCCAGTGAGCACACCGCCAGCCGCGGTCGGGGCTTCCGCCTCGGCCGCGGCTTCGGCTTCGGGGGTGGCCCCGCCGCTGCACACCAACGCCAGGTGCGGTTGTATCGGTAGGCGTGACGGCTACCGATGCCAGGCGCGCCATCGACGCGGTGTGGCGGATCGAGTCGGCGCGGCTGATCGCCGGACTCGCCCGGATGACACACGACCTCGGCCTGGCCGAGGAATTGGCACAGGACGCGCTGGTCGCGGCGCTGGAGCAGTGGCCCGAGTCGGGCGTCCCGGACAACCCCGGCGCCTGGCTGATGGCGGTGGCGAAGCGGCGCGCCATCGACCAGTTCCGTCGCGACAAACGCCTTCAGAGCAAGATCGCCGAGCTGGGCCGGCAGCTCGAAGCTGAGGACCCGGGGGCCGAGGCCGCGGACGACATCGGAGACGACCTGCTGCGGCTGATGTTCATCGCGTGCCACCCGGTGTTGTCCACCGAGGCCAGGGTGGCGCTCACCCTCAAGGTGCTGGGCGGGCTGACCACCGAGGAGATCGCGCGGGCGTACCTGGCGCCGGAGCCCACCGTGGCGCAGCGGATCGTACGAGCCAAGCGCACCCTCGCGCGCCGCCAGGCGCCGTTCGAGGTGCCCAGCGGTGACGAGTTGCCGGAGCGGCTGCAGTCCGTGCTGGAGGTCATCTACCTGATCTTGAACGAGGGCTACGCCGCCACCGCTGGTGACGACTGGATGCGACCCGGGCTCTGCGAGGACGCGCTGCGGCTCGGGCGGATTCTCGCCGAGCTGATGCCGAAGCAGCCGGAGGCGCACGGGCTGGTCGCGCTGATGGAGATCCAGGCGTCCCGGATGCGGGCGCGTACGGGCCCGGACGGGGAGCCGGTGCTGCTGCTCGACCAGAATCGCACCCGCTGGGATCAGCTCCTGATCCGGCGTGGCCTCGCCGCCTTGGAGCGCGCCGAGCGACTCGGGGGACTCGGGCCGTACGGACTGCAGGCGGCGATCGCGGCGTGTCACGCGCGGGCGCGTGCCGCGGAGGAGACGGACTGGGCACGGATCGCGACCCTCTACGGGGCGCTCGCCGTCGTCACGCCCTCTCCGGTGGTGGAGTTGAACCGCGCGATGGCGCTCGGGATGGCGCACGGGCCCGCCTCGGGTCTGCGGCACATGGGCGCCTTGATGGAGGAGCCGGCGTTGCGGGGCTACCACCTGCTGCCGAGCGCGCGCGGGGACCTGCTGGCCAGGCTCGGCCGGCTGGACGAGGCGCGGCAGGAGTTCCAGCGCGCCGCGTCGCTCACCCGGAACGCCCGCGAGCGGACGCTGCTGCTGGAGCGCGCGGCGGCCTGCGAACGCGGCGCGGACCCCACCTAGGGTCCGCCTGCTTTCGATTGCATCCGACACGAACGGGGGTATTGCCGACCCCGCCGCCGGAAGGCTCACGGCGTACCCCTTCACAAGATCTTCACAGCGTGACCGCCGGTCGCTCGTATCGGCTCAATAGATTTGCTGGCATGCAGCGACACAGCGCCGGCCCGGCGCCCAGGGTCCTCGTCGTCGAGGACGAGCCCACCATCGCCGAGTCTGTGGCGGCGCGGCTGCGGGCCCAGGGCTTCGACACCGAGATCGCCGGCGACGGCCACCAGGCCCTGGCCGCCGCTGCCGAACGGCGCCCGGACGTGGTGGTGCTCGACCTGATGCTGCCGGGCGTCGACGGCCTGGAGGTGTGCCGCCGACTTCAGGCGCGGCGCCCGGTCCCGGTGCTGATGCTCACCGCTCGCGACGACGAGACCGACGTGCTGGTCGGGCTCGGAGTGGGCGCCGACGACTACCTGACCAAGCCGTTCAGCATGCGCGAGCTGGTCGCGCGGGTGCAGGCGCTGCTGCGGCGCGTGGAGCGGGCCGCCGAGTTGGCCACGCAGCCGACTCCCGACGACTCCGACATCACGATCGGCGATGTCGAGGTCAGCCGGTCGCAGCGCAGGGTGCGCCGGGCCGGGGCCGAGGTGCACCTCACCCCGACCGAATTCGACGTGCTGGTGTACCTGGCGACCCGGCCTCGCGCCGTGTGCACACGCGAGCAGTTGCTGGCCGAGCTGTGGGGGTGGGCCGTGGCCGGCGGCACCCGTACCGTCGACAGCCACGTCAAGGCGCTGCGCCGTAAGCTCGGCGCCGACCTGATCCGCACCGTGCACGGAATCGGGTACGCGCTGGAGGTTCCGTCGTGAGCCGGCCGACGCCAGGTCGGCCGGTCCGCGGCTTCCTGGAGCGGCTCTGGGACAACCTGCGGCCGCTGGACCCGCTGCGCTCGATCAAGATGAAGATCGGGGTGCTGGTGGTCGCCTCGATCATCGCAGCCGCGTTCGTCTTCTGGATCGGCATCGGGTGGGTGCCGCCGCGCACCTTCCTCACTGCCGTGGTGCTGGCGCTGCTGGTGACCCACCTGCTGGCCCACGGCATGACGTCGCCGCTGCGCGCCATGACCGCCGCGGCCCGGGCGATGGCCCAGGGCGACTACAGCCGGCGCGTGCGCGCCACCTCCCGCGACGAGGTCGGCGAGCTGGCGCGGGCGTTCAACCAGATGGCCAGCGACCTGGAGGCGGCCGACCGGCAGCGGCGGGAGCTGATCGCGAACGTCTCGCACGAGCTGCGCACCCCGACCTCGGCGTTGCGGGCGGTGCTGGAGAACCTGGTCGACGGGGTGTCGCAGCCGGATCCCCGCACCTTGCGGGCGGCGCTGGCGCAGACCGAGCGGCTGGGCGCCCTGGTCGCCGACCTGCTGGACCTGTCGCGCCTCGACGCCGGAGTGGCGCCGCTGCACCGGGAGCAGTTCGCGGTGCGGCCGTGGCTGGTCGCGGTGGCCCGCGAGGCGCAGGTGGGCCGGGACGCGCGGATCGAGGTGTCCGTGTCACCCGAGGAGCTGACAGCGGTCGCCGATCCGGCTCGGCTGCACCAGGTGGTGGCGAACCTCTTGGACAACGCGGTGCGGCACGGCCCGCCCGGCGAGGAGATCACCGTCCGCGCCTGGGCGGACGGCGGCGGCGGGCTGGTGCTGGAGGTGGCCGACCAGGGCCCCGGGATCCCGGTCGAGGCGCGGGCGCGGGTGTTCGAGCGCTTCATCGGCGCCGACAGCGGAGACGCGAGGGGCGGCGGCACCGGCCTGGGCCTCGCCATCGCCCGCTGGGTCGTAGAGCTGCACGGCGGCGAGATCAAGGTCCTGGACAGCCCTGGCTGCCAGATTCAGGTGACGGTGCCGGCGGGGACGCCGGACGTCCACACGAGGAGTGAGTCATGACGCAGGCGCCCCCACAGCCCCCGATCGCGCACGCGCCCCAGCCGGTCAAGCGTGGCAAGGGCCCGGGGTGGCGGTTCTGGCCCGATGTGCGCGACGGCGCGCCGTGGCAGGTGTTCGCGGTCGCCGGCCTGGCCGCCGGGGTCACGCTCCTGACCGAGCCGTACGCCGTGGTCGGGATCGCCGGGCTGCTGACCGGCCTGGTCGTGGCGGCCGGCCCGGCGATGGTGGTCGTCACCAGCCGCGCGGCTCGGCAGCGGCTGCTGCGACCGCTGCCGCTGCTGGCGTTGGCGGCGACGCTGGCGCTGCTCGCGGTCGGCACGATCCGGGCAACCCCTTGGTTGTACGTGCTCTGCGTGCTCGCCGCGCTGGGCCTGTCCTCGTACGGGCTGGCCGCTGGACGGCGCTGGCCGTCTGTGCTGATGGGCGGTCTCGCGACGTGGGCCGGCGCGTTACGCGGGCTGCCGTGGCTGATCCGGGGCATCGGGCGCGGGCCGACGACGCCCGGCGCCACGCCTTCCACACGGTCGACCGCCGCGTCCGTGGGTCGCGCGGTGCTGGTGGCCGCGATCACCGCCGTGCTGCTGCTGGTCTTCGGCTCGCTGCTCGCCAGCGCCGACGCCGCCTTCGCGCGGGCGTTGTCCGGGTTCCTGCCGGAGATCTCGGCGCCTGACGTGTTCGGGCGGGCGTTCATGGCGGCTTGGGTGACGGTGTTCGCGCTGGGGGCGGCGTTCGTCGCGCGGGTGCCGCCTCGCCTCGACCGGCTGGGCGGCGCCGGGGACGGGCGGGTGCGCCCGATGGAGTGGGCGGTGCCGGTCGGCGCGTTGGCGCTCCTGTTCGCGGCGTTCACAGCGGTGCAGTTCGCGGTGCTGTTCGGCGGCGACGAGCATGTCCAGGTCACCCCGGGCCTCACGTACGCCGACTACGCCCGTTCCGGCTTCGGCCAGCTCGTCCTGGTCACCCTGCTCACCTTGGCGGTGCTCGCCGCCGTCGGCCGGTGGGCGCCTCGCGAGCAGTCGAAGGACCGGACTCTGGTACGGGCAGTGGCAGGCGCCCTGTGCCTGCTCACTCTGGTGATCGTGGCGTCAGCGCTGTACCGGATGCACCTCTACCAGGAGGCGTACGGCTTCACCCGGCTCCGGGTCGTGGTGACCGTCTTCGAGCTGTGGCTGGGCGGGCTGTTCGTGCTGATCCTGGCCGCCGGGGCGCGGCTGCGCGGAGGGTGGCTGCCCCGCGCGGTGGTCGGGACCGGGGCAGCGGCGCTGCTCGGGCTCGCCGCCCTCAACCCGGACGCGTTCATCGCCGAGCGCAACGTCGCCCGGTACGAGCAGACCGGCAAGATCGACACGCAGTACCTGGGTCAGCTCTCCGCCGACGCGGTCCCCGCCCTGGACCGGCTGCCGGAGCCGCTCCGCTCGTGCGCCGTGGCGCCGATCGCGAGCGACCTCGCCGCGCCGGACGAGCCGTGGCACGCGTACAACATCTCCCGGGAGCGGGCCCGGCAACTCCTGCGGGACCGCCCAACGGAGGTCTCACGCGACTGCCCGAGCCGTTACTGACCGCCGCCCGCGTCGGTGACGCCGATCATGGGCGGGGCCGCGCGAGCTGGTGGCGCACGGCCCACAGCGCGGCCTCGGTGCGCGAGGACGTCCGGGTCTTGCGCAGCAGGTTCGACACGTGCACGGCGACCGTGCGGATCGAGATCCCGAGCGACCGGGCGACCTGCTTGTTGGACATTCCGTCGGCGAGGCAGCCCAACACCTCGACCTCCCGCGCGGTCAGATCCGCGGGCGGCGGCGGCTTCTCATGGTGGGTCGTCGCCACGAGCTCCTTCACCAGGTACGGGTTGCCACGAGTGCGCTCCGCGACCGCGAGAATCGCGTCGGCCGACACCTCGGGCCACGCCCGACGCAGCACCTCGCCGACCTCGGTCGCGGTGAGCGCGCCCAGGTGCAGGCGCACTGCCCCCGGGACGCCGCACAGTCGCGTCAGGGCGCGGACAGCCACCTCGTCGGCCGGTTGCCGCGCGGTGACCAGCAGCAGCGCGGGCAGCCGCGGGGCGGTCGCGAGCTCACCGATCAGGTTCGGGCTGGCCGGGTCCAGGGCGTGCAGATCCTCGACCACCAGCACCGCGGGGCCTTCGTCGACGAGGCCGCGCACCACCCGCACGGCCATCCGCAGCAGCGCGTCCGGCGGGTACCGCTCCCGGGGCGCGTCCGGGTGCTGTGCCAGCCAGGCGAGGGCGTCCGCCGGCGCCGGAAGGTCCGGCGCGTCGTGCGCGCTCAGCACGGCCGCGAGCCAGTCGTACGGCGCCGGGCTGTGCACCCGCGCGGCGCCGGTGAGCACGATGTTCGGCGATGTGGCCTGCCGGGCCAGCTGTCGCAGCGCCGTGGCGACGAGCAGGGTCTTGCCGGTGCCCGGTCCGCCGGTGATCACCGCGACCCGCGACTCCGATGTCCCGGCGACCTGCGACCAGGCCTCGACCAGCTCCGTCAGCTCGGTGTCGCGCCCGACCATCCCCGAACGCTTGACAGGCCCCACCGTTCGCTCGACGGGTGGCGCGGAGGGAGAGGTCGCCGGCATCAGACCAGGCTACGCAATTGTGCGTACAGACATCCCGCCGCAGGGTTTGGCAGGCTCGTGACATGGGGCTGAACCTGCGTGCCGTGATGCTCACCGATCTCGGGCTGGCCCGGGACAACAACGAGGACTCCGGGTACGCCGGCCACAGGTTGCTCGTCGTGGCCGACGGAGTCGGCGGCCAGCCTGCCGGCGAGGTGGCGAGCGCTCTCGTGGTCAGCGAGCTGGTGCCGCTGGACGAGGGCCCTGCGCGGGACGATCCGCTCGGCGCGCTCCGGGACGCGGTCGAGGCGGCGAACCAGCGGATCGCCGAGGCTGGCGAGTCCGACCCGGCGCAGGGCGGCATGGCCACCACGCTGACCGCGCTGTTGTTGTCCGGCGACAAGCTCGCTCTGCTGCATGTGGGGGACTCGCGGGCGTACCGGTTGCGGGACGGCGAGCTGCGGCAGTTGACCGTCGACGACACGTACGTGCAGTGGCTCGTCGAGCGGGGCATGCTCGCCCCGGAGGAAGCGCGGAACCATCCACAGCGCTCCGTGGTGGTGCAGGTGGTGCAGGGCGACGATCTGCAGGCGCAGGGCGAGGTGCTCGAACCGAGCCCGGGGGACCGGTATCTGCTGTGCAGCGACGGGCTCAGCGACATGGTGGCCGACGAGGCGATCGCCGAGACACTGCAGGCGCACGCCGACCTGAAGGAGTGCGCCGAGCGGCTCATCGCGCTCGCGCTGAGCGCCGGCGGCCCCGACAACATCACGGTGGCCCTGGCCGACCTCGCCGACGTCGCGGAGTAGCCGCCGCGACGTCATCTCGACGGTGTTCCGGTCCGACAGAAACTTGCCACGACTAGGAGTCAGGCTGGAGGATATTGACACAACCTGCCCGTTATAGGAGGCTTGTGAGGTACGGATCACCCCGTCCAGCAGCACATCAGCGTTCTTCTGCGGTCACGCCCTGAACGAGCCGGCAGCGCTCCACGCAGGGCGCGGAGTCGTCCATCAACCCCTCTAGCTAGGAGAGGCGCTCATGTTCAGTGAACCCGTCACCCGACGCCGTGCCCTTCTCGCGGCAGCGGCCGGTATCGCGGCGGCGCCCTTCGTCGCCAGCCCAGCACACGCGGCAGTTCCTCTCATCTATCTAGACCCGGGACATGGCGGCAGCGACCCCGGAGCGGTCGGAAACGGCCTCCGCGAGAAGGACATCACCCTCGACATCGGGCTACGGACGCGCAGCATCCTGACAAGTAGCTGGAACGTCGCTGTGCGGATGTCTCGCACCACGGACGTCTACCGCAGCCTGAGCTACCGCTCCAGCGACGCCAACGCGTGGGGCGCCCATCTGTTCGTCAGCATCCACGTCAACGCGGGCGGCGGAACCGGCTTCGAAAGCTACATCTATCCCGGCGCGAGCTCCCGGACACATCGTCTGCAGGACGATGTGCATGCGGCCGTCCTGGCGAACATGCGTACGATCTCGTCGATCACCGACCGGGGTCAGAAGACAGCCAACTTCCACGTGCTTCGCGAAACCGCTATGTCGGCTGTGCTCACCGAGAACCTGTTCATCGACAGAACCTACGACGCGAACCTGCTGAGTCGCTCCGACTTCCGCCAGGCGACCGCTCGCGGGCACGCTCGAGGAATCGCTCGCTTCCTTGGGCTGATCTGACGGCTTGCCTCCATACGGGCTCCCGCCCGCGCCCGCCAGCCCAGCCCAAACCACCTCACGGTGATCTCGAAGGTGCTGGGCGGCAGGCGCGGCCGGGTCAGACGTTGCGCCCGCGTGGGTAGAACACCGGCGCCCGACCCGCCTCCGGGGCCGCCCGGCCCGGCTCCGGCGTCTGCAGGGCATGCCGAAGCCGCCGCCGCGCATGCTTGATCAACGTGGCGAATCCGTCCTCCGCGTCGAGCACTTCCTGGCACGGATACCAACGCCGGCACCGCCGGCACAGCCGGCCGGTCTGGTCGGGCT
>WHSM01000391.1 GCA_009380105.1 Micromonosporaceae bacterium | reverse complement strand
TTGCGGGCGGGGTTGCGGGTCGGGCGCCTGGGCCGCTCCAGCGTCCGGTACGAGGTGGGCGTGTTCCGTGACGGCACTCTGCTCGCGGAGGGGCATTTCGTGCACGTCTTCGTCGACCGCGCCACCCGCCGCCCGACGCCTGTCGAAGGCGCGTTGCGGCAGTCCCTGGAGCGGCTGGTGACCCCAGCAGCGAAGCGGCCAGATTAACACCGACTCAGCGGCTAGATTAACGTCAACCTAGCGGCTCAATTAACACACCTGTGGCAGGATGCCACACATGGCATCGATCCCGCAGTCGCCCATCGGCCGAATCCTTCCGCGCAAGGCGGCGGTCGCCGTGGAGGAGGCGTTGCACGACACCCGCGTTGTCCTGGTCAACGGCGCGCGCCAATGCGGGAAGAGCACCCTGGTCATGAAGATCGGCAAGGAGCGCGGAGCGGAGTGGCGCAGCCTGGATCGCGCCGCGACCCGCCAGGCGGCGCAGTTTGATCCGAGCGAGTTCGTCGCGACCTCCGAGAGCATGGTCATTGACGAGGTCCAGCGGGTTCCCGAGCTGTTGCTGGCGATCAAGGAGCAGGTTGACGCCGAGCCTCGCCCCGGCCGGTTCTTGCTCACGGGGTCGGCTCGAGTGCTCGGGCTGCGCGGGTTGCCGGACGCCCTGCCGGGACGAATGGAGACGATTGAGCTCTGGCCCCTGTCGCAAGGGGAGATCAACGAAAAGCCCGACGGGTTCGTCGACGCGATCTTCACGGAGGGGCCGGAGTGCCAGCACACCTCGACGGAGACGCGCGCGGGCTACATCGAGCGGATCACCCGGGGCGGCTTTCCTGAAGCCGTCGCGCGCCCTCCACGCAGGCGGGAGCGTTTTCTCGATTCGTACATGGCTGACCTGATCAACCGTGATGTCATGCAACTGTCGGACATCGAGCGTGGTCCCGAGATGCGGGCCCTCACCAAGCTCGTCGCCGCGCGCTCGGGGCAGCTGCTCGTTCCCGGGGCCCTCGCCAGCGAACTCGGTCTCCCGCACCCGACAGTCAAGCGTTACCTCGGTCTGCTGGAGGAGGTCTTTCTGCTCAAGCGCATCCCGGCCTGGTCGAGGAATCTGAGCACCCGCGCGGTCGCGACGCCCAAGGTCGCGATGGTCGATTCCGGGATCGCCGCGAACCTCCTCGGATTGGACGCGGTTAGCCTGCGCGAGCCGAGCAGCCCGTTGGGCCCGCTTCTCGAAGGATTCGTGGCGATGGAGATCGCCCGTCAACTCACCTGGTCGGATCAGCGCGCGGACCTCTACCACTACCGCACCAGGGACCAGGTCGAGGTCGACATCGTCCTGGAGAACCGCCGCGGCCAGGTTGTCGCCATCGATGTCAAGGCCGCGTCTACCGTGCGAAGCGATGACTTCCGGGGGCTGCGGCACCTCGCCGACCGCCTCGGGGACAGTCTGATCACGGGGATCGTGCTGTACACCGGCCAACAGACCCTGCCCTTCGGACCGAGATTTCGGGCGATGCCCATCAGCGCCTTGTGGGAGGCGTCGACCAACCCAGGCTCCTGAGTGACGATCCCACAGGCGTCTGGTCGAGATATGGATTCGCGGACTTCCGCGTGCCGTGTTCGTTTGGTTACTCTGCGATCAAGTCATGGGAAGGTCGCGGAATGGCGCGGAGATCGAGATCGGCTGATCTGCATCGACGGTGGGAGGCCGAGCGCCGGGCGGCTGAACGCGCGAGGGCGGCGGCAGCTCGCGAGGAGGAGCGTCAGCGCAAGCTTGCGGAGAAGGAGCGCCGCGAGGCGTACGTGAAGGGGCGCGGTGACGAGACGGCGAATCTTACGGCGGACGTGGATCGTCGGATGAACGAGCTGGGCAGCGTGCTGGCTGTCGTGGTCGAGCAGCCCGCCAGGGGTCTCGACTTCCAGGGCTTGAAGAAGGCGCCTCCCAGGATCGCGCTGGATCTCGGCGCCGACGCTCAACCGATCCCACCTCCCAGCTGGGGGCAGTTTGCTCCCGCTCCTCCAGGGCTGATCAGCCGAATGTTTGGCGGTGAGGCCCGGTATGCCCGCGATCGTGCTGTTGCCCAACAACGTCATGCCGCCGCTGTTGAGCAGCATCGGCACGCTGAAGGAGCCCGGCAGGCGCGCGTTGTGGTAGCCCGAAAACGACACGCGGCGGAGAAGGCAGCCGCGGCGGCCTCTGTCGCTAAACAGCATGCGGAGATGGACAGGTTTGAAGCGGCCGTGAAGTCGCGTGACCGGCATGCGGTCAGTCGCTACTTTCAACTCGTCATCGACCAGCTGAAGGATCTGCGGGGATTTCCGAAGGAACGCCGGGCTGGGTACGTTCCGGAGTCGTCGTTGCTGGCTCTGGAGTGGCGTCTGCCCAATGTGGAGATCGTGCCGGACAAGAAGGCATTCCGGTACGTCAAGACGCGAGACGCGATCGAATCGACGGTTCGTCCCGTCGCGGAGATACGCAAGACGTACCAGCAACTCGTCGCCCAGATTGCGCTGCGGGCGCTGTATGTCGTCTTCGGCGCCGACGCTCACCAATTGGTCAGCACGGTCGTGTTCAACGGCATGGTGAGGGCCATCGACCCCTCCACTGGCCAGACCATCGAGCGCTGCCTGATTACCCTTCGAGCCACTCGGGACCAGTTCGAGCAGGTGGTGCTGAGGCACGTCGACCCCGTCGCTTGCGTCCGGAAGTACTTCGCCGCCGACGTCTCACCGCACCCGGAAGAACTTCAAGAGGTGCCGCCGGTGATGAGCTTCAACATGGCGGACCCACGGATCATCGACCCCGTGGACATCATCAGCGGCATCGACAAGCGCCCGAATCTGCTGGAGCTCAAGCCCAAGGACTTCGAGCACTTCGTGCACAACCTGTTCACAAAGATGGGGCTCGACACCAAGATCTTCAAAGCCGACGGAGACGGGGGCGTGGACTGCGTCGCGTACGACCCGAAGCCTGTCTTCGGCGGCAAGTACGTCATCCAGGCCAAGCTGTACAACATCACCGTCCCACCGGCCGCGGTCCGTGACCTCTACGGCACCATGCAGCACGAAGGGGCCACCAAGGGGATCCTCATCACCACCAGCGGCTACGGTCCATCGAGCTATGAGTTCGCCAACGGCAAGCCGCTGCAACTCATCGACGGCAGCGGCCTCCTCGCGTTGTGCAAGGATCTGGACATCCCCGCGCGGATCGTCCCGACTTCCAAGAGCCGGACGAAGTAGCGTCAGGAGCTTGTTGCCGTATAGCGATCGTTGCTGGACCAGCGTCAGCAGCCCCAGCGCGAAGGCGGTGTCGGTCGCCATCACGATGCCCCAGCCCCGGGCGGCGTCCTGCCCGCTGGTGACGGCCAGGTAGAGCAGCACCGGGACGAGCATCCCGCCGACGGACGCCAGCACCGGCAGCGCCGCGCGACGGGCCTGGCGCAGCTCGCCCATCTGCAGCTCGCGCCGGATCTCCAGTCCGAGCACGAAGAAGAACAGGGTCATCAACCCGTGGTTGATCCATTCGCGGAGCTGCAGCGCCAGCGTCGCGCCACCCACCCGTACCGCGATCTCGGCAGACCAGAGCGCCTCGTACGACAGCCACCACGGGGAGTTCGCCCACGCGAGGCCGAGCAGCGCGGCGCCGAGCAGCAACATCGCAGCGCCGGACTCCGTGGCGACGAAGATCCGCAGCGGCGAGGGCAGACTGCGTGCCCAGGCGGTCCTGTCCCGCAGCGGCCGCGGCGCCCTGGTCTCGGTCATCACCGCGCCGCTTCGACGGCGATTTCCGCCGCCGCCAGGGGCTCGATCCGCACCGAGACGTCCAGGCCGGACCGTACGCTCTGGGTGACCACGCAGTAGTCCTCGAAGATGTCCAGACACCGGCGGATTCGGCTCCTGTCGGCCTGGTCGATCTCGGGCGCGATCCGCACCCGGACCTCGCTGATACGCACCCGTCCGGTCTCGTTCCTGCCGAGTGACGCGGTCACTTCAGACGCATCCCGCGTACCCGTACGCGGGCTCTTCTGAGGCAGAACAGCAGGCTCGCGGACAGGCAGTTCGCGACCGCCGCGGCCAGCACCCGAGCCGCGTTCGGCCCGGCGTCCTCGCCCAGCGGCTCCGGCTCGTCCATCACCAGGGGTGTCACACCGGGCAGGCCGAAGTCGACCAGGAAC
>WHSM01000394.1 GCA_009380105.1 Micromonosporaceae bacterium | reverse complement strand
TTGGTGTCAGGCGTCGCGGCGCTGGCCGCCGCGCCGGCATCGAGGCAGGCGTCGGCTGTCTCGCCAGCCTCGGGTGTCTCGCTGGCGTCTGGCGTCAGGGTGGTGTCGGGCGTCGCTTCGGCTCTGCGCCGCCGGTTGCGTCTGCGTTGCCGGTGAAAGGCCGCCACGCCTGTGACCGTACCGCCCCCGCGCCCACATGACAGGATTCGTCCTGTGCCTGAAGGTCACACCATCCACCGGCTCGCCGCCAGCCACGTCGACCTCCTGGGTGGCGAGGTCGTGCGCACCAGCAGCCCGCAGGGCCGATTCGCCGCCGGCGCCGCGCGGCTCGACGGCGCGACCCTCACCGCCTCCGACGCCCACGGCAAACATCTTTTTCATCGGTACGAGGCGAACGGCGGCGAGCCGATCTGGCTGCACGTGCACCTCGGCCTGTACGGCACGTTCGTCAGCGGCGAGCCGCCCGCGCCCTCGCCGATCGGTCAGGTCCGGGTGCGTTGGGAGGGTCGCCGCGGCTACCTGGATCTGCGTGGCCCGACGGCATGCGAGCTGATCACCGAGCCGGAGAAGGCGGCGCTGCACGACCGGCTGGGCGCCGACCCGCTCCGCGATGACGCTGACCCGGCACGGGCGGAGCAGCGGGTGCTGCGCAGCCGCACGCCGGTCGGCCAGCTTCTGATGGACCAGTCCGTGGTGGCTGGCGTGGGAGCCGCGTACCGGGCGGAGACGCTGTTCCGGTTGGGCGTAGATCCGTACCTGCCGGGTCGGGCGCTGGCCCCGGCGACCTGGCGCGCGATCTGGGCTGACCTGGGGGAGTTGCTGCGCGACGGCTTCCGCACGGGCCGGATCGACACCGTGCGCCCGCAACACCTGCCGGAGGCGATGGGCCGGCCGCCGCGGGTCGACCGGCACGGCGGAGAGGTCTACGTCTACCGCCGCGCCGGCCAACCATGCCTGGTCTGCGACGAGCCGGTGCGGTCGGCCGTGCTCAACGCCCGCAACCTCTACTGGTGCCTCCGCTGCCAGAAGTCGTAGCCGGCGTGGTGACCGGCAGCGGCGACTGAGGCGGACGCCGCTGACGTCGGCAGCCGCGCTAGAACACCTCGGGGGCGTGCGGCGCGACGTGCCACCCGAAGCCGGCGCTGGCCGCGGCGAGCGCGCCGGACCGCCGCTCGGTCAGCAGGCCGGCGGAGGCGAGGGAGCCGGCCGACGTGCCGCCGAGGTAGAGCGCGCCCAGCTCCCGGACGTCCAGCGTCAGATCCGCCGGGCCGTCGACCCGCTCACAGGTCGCCTTCTCCCCGTCGCCGATCAGTCGCCACCGGCCCGCGTTCTCCGGCAGCAGCTCGTCGGTCACATCGAGCACCAGGTCCACCGGTGCCGCGTACCGGCGTGCGGCGAGCGCGTTCGGCAGGTCGACGATCCGCACGAACAGCCCGTCGCCGTGCTGGCGGCTCAGCCGGCGCGGCGCGTTGACCGTCCGGAACAGCGGCTCGTCCACTGCGAGGTTCGCCGCCGAGACCTTCCGGGACAGGTCGATGTTGAACAGGAACCGCCACAGCTCGGCCCGGGCGTCCGGGTCCGGGCAGACGATCTCCTCCACGGCGATCTCGTGGTTCGGCCCGGTGCGGTCCCAGGCCGGCTTCGACCGCCACAGCGCGTACCCGGTCACGCCGCTGGCGTCCTCGTGCACCACGCAACGGCGGGAAGTGGCGCCTTTGCGGTGGCGCTCGACGTCCGTCAGGCGGTAACGCCACCACACGCCATGACGGCTGGAGAAGCCCGGACGCTCCGGACGCGCCCGGTCGTACACGGCGGCCAGGTCGCCAGCGGCCTCGTTCGGGTCGACCAGACGTAGCCGCCCTGACGGCACGGCACGAGGCAGCAGCGTCATTTCCCGGGTGTCCGCGCTGATCGCCATGCCGTACGAGGCGGGGCCGTAGCCGTACCGGCCGTAGATCGTCTCCTCGCTGGCCCAGAGCGCGGCGATCGGCTCCACGCCGGCCGCCTGCACGTCCCTGAGCTGCTGGCGCATCATGCGGGTCAGCAGCCCGCGCCGCCGGTGTGTGGCGCGGACCGCGACCATGCTCACGTGCGCGGCCCGCGTGACGACCCCGGGGATGGTCAGGTCCCGGCTGTAGGCGCCGGTGGTCGCCACCGGTTGGTCGCCGTCGAACACGGCGAGACTGCGCTCCGGCTCGAACACCTCGCGTTCGAAGTCGGACTCGTCCTGCCGGAAGTCGTCGTGGAACGCCTGGGCGAGGACGCCCCAGTACGCTGGCCACTCGTCGTCGGTGATGGGGCGCATCGGAAGGTCGGCAATCACCTGGCCTGTCTACCTCCTGGCGCCCGTCGGCGGCGAACGATTTCCAGGAGACAGCGGTCGGTACTCTCGCTCCTAACAGGGAGCGAGGAGGGTCTGACGTGGAGCGCGCGGCGTTGCTGGACCTGGTCTGCGGTCCGGCCGGCCCGCTGGCCGACACCCACCAGCGTTACCGGCTCGTGTCCCACCTCGCCTCCGGCGGCCAGGCTGAGGTGTACCGCGCGGTGCGGGTCAGCGGCGGCATCAGCTCCACCCCGGTGACCGTCAAGGTGTTCCGGCTCACCGGCGACCGGCCGCTCGCCGACCAGTTGCGCTCGTGGGACAAGGGCGACGCGGTGCTGATGGACCTCAACAGCCGCGGCGTGGCCGGCATCTGCCGCCGCGCGGACGGTTTCTACGGGCCTCCGCCGCACCCGCCGGGGAGCCGGCCGGCCGGGGACGCGGTCGCGCCGTACCAGGTGCTCGACTACCTGCACGGCGCGACGCTGCGGGAGTACGTGGCTCAGCGGTACGGCGTCGGCGGCAAAGGCCCGCGACTGGACGCCGTGGCGGCGCTGACCACCCTCGCCGAGGTGCTCCGCGAGCTGCACGAGTCGGCGGACCCGCGAGCCTGCCCGGTGATCCACATGGACGTCAAGCCGTCCAACGTGATCGTCCTGCCGAACGGCGAGGTGCGCCTGATCGACTTCACCAGCGCCCGCTACCACTGGCGCGACCACATCACCAGCGTCGCGTACACCGTGGAGGCGGGCGCCCCGGAGGCGTTCAGCGGCAACATCGGGCCGGCGTACGACGTGCACGGCTTCGGCGCCGTGGCGTACTACCTGGTCACCGGGGACTTTCCGCGCGCCGAGGCGGCGTGGGCCTCGGACGGGGTTCCGAACCCGCCGTGGGCGGTGCTGCGCCGCCATCCGCTGCTCGACGCGAACCAGGCGTTGCGGGGGCACCTGCTGGCCCCCGTCGCGGACCGGCCCGAGGACCGGCCCCGCACCGCGGATCTCGCGGCGTGGACGAGCCGTCTGGGGGAGTTGGCGCGGCGTACCCACAGCTCCGATGTCGGAGTGGACTGGACCGGAACGGGCCACGCGGCCGCGACCGCGGCGGCGGCCGCCGCGGGTCTGCGACCGGTGGCGGGCACCGAGACCGGCGCGTTCCGGCGGATCGAGAAGCTGGAGCGGGAGCTGGTCGAGCTGCGCTCGGCGTTCAACGGGCGGGCTCCCGTCGCGGCGTCGCTCCAGCCGGAGCCGACCAAGATCGCCCGGCCTCCGCTCGACGCCACGAGGATCGCGCCGCGCCCGCCGGATGCCGCCCACGCGACCCCGCCAGGGCCGGGCGCGCCTGGGTCCGGGACGCGCGGCGTGGCCTCCGTGCCGGAGCCGGAGCCGACCGCCGGCCCGGCGCCCAATCCCTGGTCCGGGCAGACCCCGGCGCGTCCCCAGGACCGTCGCCCGCCGCCCGACCCGGCCGTGGTGCTCAAGCGCGGCTCCGAGATCACCGGCGTGGGCGTGATGTTCGCTTTCGTGTGCTGGGGCATCTGGTCGGTGGCCAGCGGCGAGAACGGCTTCGTGGAGAAGTTCCTGGTCTTCGTCGTGGTGTTGGCGATCGGCGTCGGCGTGTTCGTCCTGAGTCGACTCGTGGGACGGCTGGTCTGGGAACGGCTGATGGGCCGGGTGCGCCGCAGCGCACGCGGCTCCCACACCCTCACCGGCGTCTACCTCGCGGCTGCCGGACTCGGCTTCCTGAACCAGACCCGCTGGGTGGTCGACCTCTGGCAGTGGCTCAAGGCCCTGATGTAGCCCCGTTCCGCGCGCCTGCATCGAGGGG
>WHSM01000444.1 GCA_009380105.1 Micromonosporaceae bacterium | reverse complement strand
GCACGTCCACGCCGCAGACGGCGCCCTCCGGGGGCGGCAGCACCACCGTCACGCCGGTGCGCCAGCCGTCGCCGACCCGCTCCGCGTGTCCCACCTTCACGCCGGCCACATCGACCAGCGAATTCGTCCTGCCGTGACGCAAGTCATCCGCTCCTCTCACCCTGCGCGACGAAGCCTCAGTATTCCCCGTGATCGACATCAATGGCGTACGGCTCAGTGGCACATATAGGGGATTGGCGAGAAGTCCAGGCGCTCCTAGCGTCTACCACGTGCCGACATCCGGGGAGAACGAGCCAAGGGGGAAGACCATGGCTGAGACCACAGCCACCGGTACGGACCAGACCGTCGCGATCCGGCCCGGCGAGAAGACAGAACAGACCGTCGCGATCCGGCCGAGCGAGCAGTCAGAGCAGACCATGCCGGTGAAGCAGGAGACCCCGACGCTGCCGTCTGGCTACGAGGACCTGGGCGCCACCTGGTGGTGCGCGGTGGCCAAGGTGCACGAGGCGCTGCTGTCCGAGGCCGAGTTCCAGACGGTGTGCGAGGTGTTCGACGCGGAATTGCGGGCCCGTTGGGAGTACGCCAAGACCTTGCACCAGGCGGGGTACGAGGTGCCCGAGTACCTCACCGAGCACGCGCCCGTGGCGCCGCTCTGGCCACTGCCGCCACTGCCGGAGCTGGCCGGCGACCTGGCCGACGCCGCATAGCACAGACCTGACACGCACGGGGGAAGGGTTCCCGAGCCTCTTGCAGGGGGTACGAGGCTCGGGAACCCGCGGCATCACAGCGGTGGCGCTGCCCGGAGATCCGGACAGCGCCACCGTTGCTGTTGTGCTGAGCCTGGGCGACCGTGAAGATCGGAGTTCATGACCGCCCGTACCAGATCATGGTGGGGCTGGGGGTGGCAGGAGTCGGCGCTCAGCGACGGCGAGTGCCGCCAACTGGCGCCGCTGTTGCCCGGCCTGTCCGCGGAGCCGATCGCGCCACCTGACATCGGCGACGTCGACCTGCCGGCCCCGAGGCCGCGCCCGCCGTCCTCGCTGGCGGCGCGCTTCTCCAGCGACCCGCTCGACCGTGCCGGGCACACGTACGGCAAGGCCTACCGGGACGTGGCCCGCGCGCTGCGGGGCGACTTCAGCAACGCCCCGGACCTGGTGGCCTTCCCGACCGGCGAGCGGGACGTGGTCGACATCCTCGACTGGGCGACCGGCGCCGATGTCGCGGTGGTGCCGTACGGCGGCGGGTCTTCTGTGGTCGGCGGGGTCGAGTGCCGTGACGGGCGGGACCGGCCCGGCGTGGTGAGCCTCGACCTGACCCAGCTGGACCGGGTGCTGGAGTTCGACCCGGTCAGCCGCGCGGCGCGGATCCAGGCCGGCGCGCTCGGGCCGAGGCTGGAAGCGCAACTTCGGGGGTACGAGGCGACGCTGCGCCACTTCCCGCAGAGCTTCGAGTTCTCCACGCTCGGCGGCTGGCTCGCCACGCGCGCGGGCGGGCACTACGCGACCCTCCGCACCCACATCGACGACTTCGTCGAGTCCATGCGCGTGGTGACACCGAGCGGCGTGAGCGAGTCGTGGCGGCTGCCGGCGTCCGGGGCAGGGCCGTCGCCGGACCGGCTGTTCCTGGGCTCGGAAGGCGCCCTTGGGGTGATCGTGGAGGCGTGGCTGCGGGTGCAGGACCGGCCTCGGTTCAAGGCGTCCGCGGCGGTGCGTTTCACGTCGTTCGGGGACGCGGTCGAGGCGGTGCGCGAGATCGCCCAGTCCGGCCTGAACCCCGTCAACTGCCGGCTGCTGGACCCGGGCGAGGCCGCGCTCAGCGGAGCGACGACGGGCGGGGAGAGCGTGCTGGTGCTCGGCTTCGAGTCGGCCGCGATCCCGGTCGACACGCTGCTCACACAGGCTGTCGAGTTGGCGGCGGGGCACGGTGGCGTCGCCGATGAGTCCGGCTCCAGCGACGGCGAGCCCGGCTCTGGCAGCGAGCCCGGCTCTGGTGGCGACGCCGTGGCGGCGTGGCGCGCGGCGTTCCTGCGGATGCCGTACCTCCGCGACGGTCTGGCCCGGGTGTCAGGCATCGCCGAGACGTTCGAGACGGCCTGTGCCTGGCAGACGGTCATTCCGCTGTACGAGGCGCTGCGCGCCGAGTTGGGAGCCGCGATCGAGCAGGTGTGCGGGGCGCCGGGACTGGTGAACTGCCGCTTCACCCACGTCTACCCGGACGGGGCGGCGCCGTATTTCACGGTGATCGCCCCGGGCCGGCCGGGCTCCGAGGTCGCGATGTGGGACGAGCTCAAGGTCGCGGCGAGCGAGGTCCTGCACCGCCACGGCGCCACGATCACGCACCACCACGCGGTCGGCCGCGACCATCGACCCTGGTACGACCGGCAGCGCCCCGACCCGTTCGCCGCCGCCCTGAAGGCCGCGAAGGAGGCACTCGACCCGGCCGGCATTCTCAACCCGGGCGTCCTGATCGACTGACGGGCTGCCAGGACGACGTCGGGACGGCCGAGTCAGGCCACCAGCGCCTTCCAGGTCTGCGGCCCGACGATGCCGTCGGCGGTCAGGCCGCGGCTGGACTGGAACGACTTGACGTTGGTCTCGGTCGCCGGCCCGAACGCCCCGTCCACCGCAGTGCTGATGCCGTGCGCCGTGAGCTGGCTCTGCGCGGCCTTGACCGCCTCGCCCGAGTCACCTCGACGGACCGTTACGATCAGGGCGCCCCAGGTCTGCGGCCCGACGACGCCGTCGACGGTCAGGCCGTTGGCGCGCTGGAAGTCCCGCACCGCCCTGTCGGTCTGGCGGCCGAAGTCGCCGTCCACCGCGAGGCTGTGGCCGTGCTGACGCAGCAGGTATTGGACAGTGCGCACCCGCTCGCCGCTGTCGCCGCGGCGCACGGTCGGCCACTCGGCCGGCGGCGGAGGCTCGCCGAGCGCGGCCGCCACGTCGCTGCGCAGTTGCGGCAACATCCCGTAGAGCACGTCGCCCGGGCACTGGGTGGCCATGAAGTCGCGGTGCCCGAAGATCTCGCTGGCCGGGACGCTGTACTGCTGGCAGATGTACGCGCACTGGTCGACCAGCGCGTTGTACAGCGCGTCGGTCGGGGCAACCGAGATGTAGGTGCCCTCGTTCTCGATGCCGATCGACTCCCCGTTGGCGGGGCTGCCCGCGTGGGCGCCGTGCACGAAGCTGACGCCGCCGCCCAGTGTCTCCAGGCTGCGGTGGCGGCCTTCGGTGATGTGCCCGCCTCGGCTGATGGTGAAGTTCTGGCCGGTGTCGATCCAGCCGTTGTGGTCCATGTGGTAGTTCTGGATCGACCGGGACAGCGAGAAGGCGTGCGCCAGCGAGTAGTCGGTGCTGTTGGCGGTCGCGGTGTGGTGCACCACGATGTAGGACGGCCG
>WHSM01000365.1 GCA_009380105.1 Micromonosporaceae bacterium | reverse complement strand
TGACAGACTTCTCCTGCAACGGGACCCCTGAGACTCGTGATCTTCTTGCTCGACAACAAGATGATCCATCAGAGGTCCCGTTCTTCCGTCACATCGCCAGCCTTGACCACCGCCGCGTTGGTCAAACGCAACGGTGTTGACGTCAACCCCCACGGATGATCTTCGTGGTGAGGTTTAGAGGAGTGTCAGCTGCTCGCATGGTTGTCGCTGCGGGTTTGAGCGCCTCGTCTGGTTGATCTCATGCGGTGCGGGGCAGTGCATGTCGGCTTGTAGCGTGACAACGCCATCGACGTCGCAGATGACCGTCATCTGGTTGCGTCTCAGGTGCGCGGCGACTTCGCCCGGATCGCGGCCGTCGGGCGGCGGGGATGGTGCGAATCCTGCTGTTGGGCGAGCACCGCGTTGATCTGCGCCAAGATGTGGTCCTCGCGCAGGTACAGGTTTCGGGGGCGGTCCGGCTTGCCGGGTTTGGCGCTGGTGTGGCCGTGGCGACATCGGTATCCGGGCCGGTCGTGGACCCAGTGGGACTCCATCTTGCGCCAGCAGAGCCGGCACCACAGCAGCCCAACGAGGTGGTGGGCGCGGACGCTGCCTTCCTTCGGGGGCCGGGATCGCGTTGACCGCTTGGGCGGCGATGAAGTCCGCTTCGGTCACCAGGGCGATGTGGACGCGCCGTTTGGAGATCACCCAATGGGCGGCCGGGTTCCAGCGACGCTGTTGGTGCCGCTCCAGCAGCGGCAACAGGCGCGTGAGCTGGCTGCCGCAGAACGCCCGCTCGTACTCGCACAGCACGACTGCGTCTAACCCGCGGTCGGGCGCCGCCAAGGCGGCCAGCAGGGCGCTGGCCCGAGGTCGGTCCGGCCACTCCACCCGCCGCGAGCAGCCGACGTCGAAGTACTCCACCACGATGGTGCCCTGGCAAGCGATCAGCTCTGCGGCGACGTCGCGCTGCCACCGCCGCGACGACACACGATCTTGGAATTCCGCGGTTGAAGCCCGGCCGTAGAACGCGAACCGCAGCACGCCGCCGCCAGCCCGCGCACACGAGTCAGACAAGCGCCGTGTTTGACGCTGCCGCGTCCAACCGGACAACGGGTCACCGGACGCGCCTTCATCTGGGTGCGTCGGGACCGGCCGGGTCCTAGGGCGACAGGGGAGCGGCCCTGCGACCACCGTCCGACCGGCGATGTGGACCCGGTTCGTCGTATCTTCCACGCTGCTCGGCACGGAGGGTGTAACGACAGCGATCGATCCGTCGCACGCACAGCCCGTGCGATCCGGCTCAAGTCCAGGACCACCAAGGAAAGGCATTACGTTATGTGGCCGTGACGGCAGCCGTAGCCTGGCCGGCCGTGAATCCGGGTAGCTGTTGACAGCTTCGATCGGGTGGCTCACGAGGAGGGATTGCGGGCCCTTGCGCCCGGGTCTTCCAGCAAGCCGTGCCGGATGACTATCCGGCGATGCCGAGGAACACGAGTAGGGACTGTTCGACTCGAACCATGGCGTCGTGGGGGAGGGTTCCGAGTCGGTTGTGCATCTTGGATCGGCGGGTGGTGGTGATTTTGTCGATCATGATGTGGCTGGGTTGCTCGAGCCCGTTGACCTGGTCGGGTTCGACCGTGATCCGGAGTAGCGGCGCGTCTACCGGGGTGGTCGTCATCGGGCAAACGGTGACCGAGTCGGTCGCGTCGAACCTGTCGTCCTGAACGATCACAACTGGGCGGGGTTTGGTCGCATACACGCCGCCGGTGGCGGTCCAGATCTCGCCACGCCTCACCCGTCGTCCCAGTCGGTCAGCTCGTCTGTGAACTGCTGGTCGTCCTCGGCTGTTGGGCTTGCTGCCAGCAGTTGGGACTGCCGGTGTGCTTCACGCGCGAAGTCGGGCGAGGTCACGTCGGGCACCCAGATCTGGATCGGGCGCAGTCCCTTGGCCCGCAGCCGCTCCCGGTGCGCCCGGACTCGATCCTTGCTCCGTGTCGCCATGACCACGATGTTACATGTAACGCTGCCTGTCAACCAGCCTCGACTGTCCGGATCACCGGCGAACACGGCTTGGTCTGCTTGGTGGACGCCGAGGACATCGTGGCCTTGCGTACGGGTATCGCAACCAATGACCTTGTCCGTCACCTGACAGTCCGGCGTGGGTCTGGGAAGCCGAGGCTGGTGTAGCCGGGGGCGCGCTTCGCCAGAGATGACGCGAGGACGGGGGTGGCGGTGTCGTGGTAGTCGTGGATCTCGGCGGTGGTCTTGGCGGGGTGGGGCCGGAGGATGCGTCCGGCGTATTGCACGAGGCGTCCTTTGAACGCGATGGGCGCGGCGAGGAAGAGGGTGTCGAGGATCGGGCAGTCGAAGCCTTCCCCGACGTACGGGCCGGTGGCGATAGCGAGCAGCGGCCCGTCGTCGGGACGCGTCAGCCGGCCGAGGGCGGCGCTGCGTTTCTTGGCGCCCATGCCGCCGCGGAGCACGACGGGGTCGTGGCCGCGGTCGCGGAGAGCCTGGTCGAAGCGCTCGAGGTGGGCGGTCCACTGGGTGAGGAGCAGGCAGTGCCTGCCGCGACCAATCGCCGCCATGACGTCGTTGACGATCTGGGTGGTGCGGGCCTCGTCGGCGACGAGGTTCCGGTAGATGGCGGCCATCCCGCCCGGGTCTGACGGGGAGAGCTCGCCGGTGTAGCAGAACTCGGTGTGGTGGACATGCAATACCGGCCTTGGACGCGGAGTCTGGGTTGGCTCCAAGTGCAGCTGTTCGAGCTGGACCGGCTCGTCGGCGGGCTGGCCGGGGTTCCCAGCGTGGGTCAGGGTGTGCCGGATGGGTCTGACTTGGAGCGCGATGAGGTCGTCGAGCTTGTCGCGGCGGTACGGGGTGGCGGTGAGGCCGAGCCAGCGGCGGGCGGGGACCTGCTTGACCGCGTGTTCGAACGCGGCGGCGGGGACGTGGTGGCACTCGTCGGCGACGACGAACCCGTACCCACCTGTCAACTCCACGATGTCCTCGCGGCGCGCAAGAGTCTGCAACATGGCGACATCGACGACACCGCGGGTCTTGGTACGACCGCCGCCGAGCTGGCCTGCCTTGACGCCGAGCAGGTCACGGATCCGCTCCCGCCACTGGTCGGCGAGCGTCTTGCGGTCAACCAACACCAGGGTGGAGGTGCCGTGCTCGGCGATCAAGGCGCAAGCGATCACGGTCTTGCCGGACCCGGGCGAGGCGACCAACACTCCTTGGTCATGTCCGGCCAGTGCGGTGACCGCGGCGCGCTGGTCGACAGTGAGTGTCGCGGTGAAGGCGAACCCCTGCGGACTGCCCGACGCCCGCTCGTCCACGGTCTCCAGTCGGCTGCCGGCCTGCTCCACCAGTGCGCGCACCTTGTCGAACATGCCGCGGGGCAGGATGAGCCCGCCGTCGAGGGTCTCGTCGAAGCTGCGCACGAACCGTGGCACGTCCCAGGTGGACAGTCGTAGCCGCTGCCGCTCGTAGAACAGCGGGTTCGGCATCGACGCGGCGTGCTTGAGCGTCGCCAACAGAGCCGGCGTCAACTCCGCGCTCTCCACCTGGACCCCGGCACGCAGACGTGTGGTGATGATCGGATGTGGCTCGGGCCGAGTTCGCGTCGAGGTGGGCGTTGTGATCCGATCCACGCTCACGCCCACCGCCACCGAGCCGGCGCGGTTGGCCAGCCGCGACACCTCCCGCGGGGTCATCCGCGAGAGCGTCGACAGGTACGCCCACTGATCCTCATGCGGCTCGAGCGTTGCGAGATCGAGGAACACCGTTGTCCCGTCCTGCCGGCACCGGCCTTGCAGGGGCGCGGCGATCAGGTTTCCCACTCCGCTGGCGGGTAGCACGTCCTGGGACGGGAACAGCCGGTCGTAGCTGGACAGGTCCATCCGGCCGCGCAGCGCCATCGCTTCCCGCGACAGCCCGGCGCCCAACTTCCGGGCGGTCTCGGCGGGAACTGGCGCGGTGAAGAAGCACCAGACATGAGCCCCGACGCCGGACCGCGATACTTCCAGCGCCGCCGGCACACCGAGCGCCCGCGTCGCCTTGATGTACGCCAAGGCGTCCAGCATCGCTGATGCCCCGTCGAAGTCCGCGGCCAGCCACCAGCACTGGTCCCCGTCCAGTAGCGGGTAGAGCCCAACGTGGACGTCGCCTGTCAGGTGCGCGGTGAGCACGTCGGCGGTCAGCGGTAGGTAGTCCCGCTGCTCATGTCGGTTCCCTTACGCCACCCACCTCGGACCGCGGGCAGCCACCCGGACCGGCCAGTGCGCCGGTTCTCCCAGCGAGTGGCGTACACGTCGGTGCGTGCGGCGAACAGGGCTCCGAAGAACGCCACCTTCTGTGCAGACGGCGACCCCGCGTGCACCATCCCGGGCGGAGCCTCGAAGATCCCCGTCTGCGCCGGGCCAGCAGGCTTCT
>WHSM01000222.1 GCA_009380105.1 Micromonosporaceae bacterium | reverse complement strand
TGACCGTGGCCCGCATCGAGGCGCCCGGCACGCTCGACGGCGGAGACGTGCTGCAGCTCGACAGCGCCGTCTACGTCGGACTCGGCGGCCGCACCAACGCCGAAGGGATCCGGCAGCTGGGCGAGCTGCTCGCCCCTGCCGGACGGCGGGTGACGCCGGTGCCGCTGGGCCGCGTGCTGCATCTCAAATCGGCGGTGACGGCGCTGCCCGACGGCGCATGCCTCACCTGGCCCGGCCTGGTGGACACCACAGCGTTCCCAGTCGTGCGCACCGTCGACGAGGAGCCCGGCTGCCACGTCGTCCCGCTCGGCGACAACCAGGTGTTGATCGCGGCGTCGGCCCCTCGCACCGCGGCCAAGCTCGCCAGCGACGGCTACACACCGGTGGTCGTGGACATCAGCGAATTCGAGAGGTTGGAAGGCTGCGTCACCTGCCTCACCGTCCTCGTCCCGCAGGTGCCCGCCGGGTCATAGGGGGAAGCCCCGGATCCGGTGCTGCATCACCTGGTACGGCCAGTTGTTCTGGGTGTTCCACTGGCTGACCGACAGGTGCAGGTCGTTCAGGGTGGAGCCGGGGATGATGTAGCCGCCGTACAGCTGCGCGACGTGGGAGTGGTCCTCGTTGCCCCACTGTCCGCCCCAGATCAGGGTCCGGCGGTGCGCGGTGTAGAGGTTCGAGGTCGGGGTGTCCATGATGATGCCGTCGATGCGGTAGTCGCCGGCGTTGAACCAGGTCAGCACCCATTTGCCGCCGAGCGGCCGCAGGCACAGCTCGCCGAATCGCCCTTCCAGAATCGGCGTGGGAGGGTTGCCCCACGCCCATCTGCCGTCCCGGTACCCCCAGGGCTCGTACGCGGACAGGTTGGTGATGCTGCCACTGCGCACCCGGTGCAGGATGATCGGCTTGTCGCGTTGGAAGCCGGTCGAGTACACGTACACGTAGCCGTCGTTGCCCGGTGCCCAGGTGAGGAGTTGGAACAGCCCGCCGTGAAGATCGCTGGGGAACTTCGCGCCGGTGTGCGTCCAGCTCGCGCCGTTGTTGTCGGAGCGCCAGATCTCGGTCCACACCACGTTGCCGAGGCCCTTGTTCACCATCGCGTGCAGATAGATGGTGTTGCCGATGGTGATCACGTCGGACGGCAGCACCGTGGAGAACACGGGGTTGTTGTGCTCGTACGCCCAGAGCTGCTGCGCCGCGGCCCCACCCACCGCGCCGGACCAGGTGACGCCGTTGTTCAGGTTCGTGGTGTTGGACCAGAGCGCGACCGGCGAACGCCACCATCCGCAGCCCACGCACGCGTGCTCGAACGTGTCACCAAAGACGAACAGCGTCCGGCCGTCGGGGGTGCGCACCGGAATCCCGAGGTCGGTCGCCTCCATCCGGAACTGCGTGGTCAGGCCGGGCCCCGTGAGATTTTTGATCTTGGTGACCTCGACAGCCTGGGCGGCTGCGGGCCGCCTCGTCCCGGAGTGGGGAGCGGCGAAGCTGTCCGCCGAGGAGCCGAGCAGCCCGCCACCCCCGAGAAGGGCTCCGGCCGCTGACTTGAGAAGGGTCGACCGCTTCATCGGCGAGCCGAGCGGCCCAGCGGCTGCTGCGGTGCTCCGTGCAATGCCGTCCTCTGTGGATCGCATGTCCACTCCCCAGGTCCGCGTCTCTCCTGTGCATTCTAGAAATCGATTACCCACACCTTCCACCAAACATGGGTCGCAGTCAATGGAGCCGAAGCAATCCGGACTCCTTCGCCTTCGGCAGCTCGGGCATCGGATGCGTTGACTGTCCTCTGGCGGGACGTGCAGGCTCTAGCCATGCTCGGGGATCTTCGGCTCCTTCGTGACCGACGTTTCGCCCTTCTCTTCTCCGCTCGCAGCATCTCCGTCATCGGCACGGTGATGGCGCCGGTCGCGCTGGCATTCGCGGTTCTCGACCTGCCAGGCGCCACACCGACCACGCTCGGTCTGGTTCTCGCCTCGTACGGACTCGCGCTGGTGCTGTTCGTGCTGTTGGGCGGCGTGTTCGCGGACCGCTTTCCACGCTACCGGGTGCTGATCGGCTCCGAACTGCTCGCGGCTTTGACCGGGCTGACCCTGGCGACGCTGTTCCTCACCGGCACGGCACCGTTGCCCGTACTCATGGTGGTTGTCTTCCTGCACGGCGTCGCGGGCGCGATGTTCTACCCGGCGTTTGCCGGCATCATTCCGCAGGTCGTGCCAAATGAGCAGTTGCCGGCCGCGAACGGGCTGCTGCGACTGACGTTCAACGGAGCCCGCATCACCGGTCTGGCGTTCGCGGGCGCGCTGATCACGGCGGTGGGTCCGGGCTGGGCGCTGGCCGCGGACGCGGCGACCTACCTGATCAGCGCGGCGCTGCTGGCCGGCGTGCGGGTCCCGAAGACGAAGGCGGGCAGCGGCGCCAGCATGCTGGCCGATCTGCGCGAGGGGTGGCAGGAGTTCGCCTCCCGGCAGTGGATCTGGGTGATCGTGCTGCAGTTCTCGATCGTCAACGCGGCATTCGCCGCCGGGTTCGGCGTCTACGGACCGGTGATCGCCAAGCAGGACCTCGGCGGCGCCGCTGGGTGGTCTGCGGTGCTCGTCGCCCAAGCCGCCGGCATGTTTCTCGGCGTGCTGGTCGCGATGCGGATCCGGCCCCGTCGCCCGATGCTGATCGCCACCCTCGCCGTGTTCCCCTACGCGGTCCCGGTGCTCCTGCTCGGCACGGACGTGCCACTCGCGGTGCTCATCACAGCGGCGTTCCTGGCGGGTGTCAGCGTCGACATCTTCTCCGTCCTGTGGGACACCACGCTTCAGCGCCATGTCCCCGGCGAGGCGCTGTCCCGGGTCAGCGCCTACGACATGCTCGGGTCGTTCATGGTCGGCCCGCTCGGGATGCTGCTCGCCGGCCCGGCCGCCGCGGTGGTAGGCGTGAAGGCGGCCGCATTCGGCTGTGGAGCGTTGATGGTCGCCGTGACGGCGCTCGCGCTGCTCTCGCCTCAGGTCCGTCGGCTCCCGGCCGCGATGCCAACCGGTGGCGCCACGACACCCAGGGCGCACGAACCAACGTCCACAACCGGCCCACTCTGAATCCAGATCCTTGTTCGCGGATGGCCTCGCGCAGCGGCTCGCGATCTGGTTGGCTGAGGTCGGCTCGACACGGTGGGAAGGTGGCGCCGGTGAGGCGGGACGGCCTGCAGGGGTGGCGGGGCAGGTTCTCACGTTCCCGGTCGCGGGTGCGGCGCACCCAGCCCTCCCCGAGGCTGGACGAGGCCGTCCACCCGAGCGTCCGGGCCGCTTCGGCGCTCACCGCCTTACCCGATGGCTGACACGGTCCAGGAGGCGCGATGGGTGTCGCCGGGAGCTAGGACGACGAGGTCCGTTCCGGAGTTGAAGGCGTCCGGCGGGCAGGTCATGGGCTCCAGCGCCAGGCCGCTGCGGTGCAGCTCAGCCTCGGGGCGGTCCGCGGTGTGCACCTGCACCCACCGGCACCCGCGGTCCCAACGCACCGCGACCCCCCGACCGTCCGCGCCGAGCACGCGCGCCGCGACGCGTCCCGCCTTGTCCCAGCGCAACCCGGTGAAGGCGTGGTCGATCTCGGCCCCGCCGATCGGCCGTAGCTGCCGGAAGTCGAGCTCGGAGCCCGCCACCGGACGCACATCCACCGGCAACAGCCGGTCCGGGGTCACCGCCAGGTAGTCCTCAGCCGGCAGCTCCAGCGACCAGTCGTCGACCTTGCCCTGGCCGCCGATCAGATAGGGGTGCGGGGCGCAGCCGTACGGCGCGGGGCCGACGCCGACGTTGACCGCCGACACCTGCCAGGTCAGGCCTGCCTCGGCCAGGGAGTACGACACCTCAAGATCGAGCGTGAACGGGTAGCCGACGCGCGGGAACAGCCGATGCCCGAGCACCACGCTGGTCGGCGTGCGCTCCACGAGCCGCCAAGCCTCCCAGAAGACCAGTCCGTGCAGCGCGTTCGACCGGTCCACCTCGTTGACTGGCAGCTGGTAGGTCGCGCCGCCGAAGCGGTATCTCCCGTCAGCGATCCGGTTCGGCCAGGGCGCGAGCACGTCGCCTCGGTGCACCGGGCGCACGGCGTCCGCGCTGTGTGGCGCCACCAGGTCGCGGTCGTCGTGCCGCAACACCCGCAACGCCGCTCCGACCTCGGTGACCACGGCCCGATAACCGTGCCCGCTGATCTCGTGCTGCTCGCCGGTCGCCGCAGGCCGATCTGTCGCCGCATCAGCCATCGACGTTCGTCACCTCTTCCGGCGGCCGGCACGCTTACCACGGGTCACACTAGTGGCACGGGTCGCCGTGAGATGATCGGCGGCAGCTCGGTAGGCGCTTCCCACATCGGCGAAGGATCGGCGTGACGGACGGACGACGCCCACATGCCCTGGTGGTCATGGACCCCGCGAGTTTCCGGGTGCAGTTCCGGGAGCCGCAGCTGCGCCGCCTGCGCTCCCTCGTACAGCTGACTGAGCCGATCTCCACCGACCACCTCGACACGCCGGAGGCGCGGCGTCGCCTGCGTCAGGTCGAAGTGCTCCTGACGTCGTGGGGCTGTCCTCCGTTGACCGCGGAGCGACTGGCCGACGCCCCGATGCTCCGGGCGATCTTCCACTGCGCGGGCTCCGTGCGGACGATCGTCACCGACCAGGTGTGGCGTCGCGGGATTCTGGTCACCAACGCGGCCGACGAGAACGCCATCGCGGTAGCCGAGTTCACGCTGGCGGCGGTCATCTTCGCCGGCAAGAAGGCGCCGTTCCTGGCCCAGGACGCGCGTGAGCACCGCGCCGACCGGTCCTACACCAGTCAGCGCGGCGAGCTGTCGAACCGGGGCCGGACGATCGGCGTCGTCGGCTTCTCCCGGGTGGGACGGCGCGTCCTGAAGCTGCTGCGCGTCCTGGAGGTCGACATCCTGGTGGCCGACCCGTACGCCGACAGCGCCGAAGTGGCCGCGGCCGGCGGCCGGCTGGTGGAGCTGCGCGCGCTGCTGCGGGCGTGCGACGTGCTCACGCTGCACGTCCCGGCGCTGCCGTCGACGCGTCAGCTCATCGGCACTGAGGAGCTCGGCCTGCTCCGGGACGGCGCGACGGTGATCAACACCGCGCGCGGCGCCGTCCTCGACACCGCGGCATTGGAGCGCGAATGCGCGTCCGGACGGCTCGACGCGATGCTCGACGTCACCGACCCGGAGCCCCTGCCGCCTGAATCCGGGTTGTACGACCTGCCGAACGTCATGCTCACGCCACACGTCGCCGGGTCGCTCGGATCGGAGACCCTGCGCATGAGCGAGAGCGCGCTGGACGAGCTGGAGCGCTATCTGTCCGGACAGCCGCCGCGCGCGGCCGTGACCGCTGACGCGTTCGAGGTGAGCGCGTGAGCGCCACGGCCGCCGCCGGAGGTCAGGGCGCGCTCACCGGTTCGCGCTGCGGGATCGACCCGCTGCGCTGCCGATCTTTCCTGCCCCGGTAGATGCTGCGCATCCAGAGCAGGACGCCGCCGCCTTGGAAGATGAAGGAGAGAGCGACAATAGTCAGGAAATCGATCGTCCCGAACAACGAAGGTTGGCCGGTCAGGTAACGCACGCCTTCCGTGATGTACCCGAAAAGCAACGGAAATATCACGATCAAAAGCACTCCGATAGCGATAGCCCGCCCCACCAGCCACACCAGCGCGTACGAGCGGACGGTCCGCATCTCTTTCGGAGGGATCCCTGACTGGTCGACGACATTTCCCGAACGGCGCAGTCGAGCGAACATGTTTCGCAAGAACACCTCGGTGTCGGCCATGAGGTTCTTGCAGTTGAACATGGTGGCGATCACATAGTAGAAGTCGGTGCGCACGAACAGGAACGTCTGCCAGACGAAACGAATCGTTGTGACGAAGACCAGAGCCGCGGCGAGCTGATCCACGGCCCAGGGAACCTCGATCCATCCCTGTCGGCCGGCCGACCGGAAGATGATGAGCGACGAAATCGTGGTGAGGTCGATCAGCGGCCCCGCGAGGAATGCCCGATAACGCTCGCGTTTGGGACGCAGCCAGATCTCTGTCATGTGCGTCTCGGCGACGATGTAGTAGAGCCGGTTGCCGAACCCGATGCGGGTCGGCACTCCGGTGGCCCGCGCGGTCACCAGGTGGCCCAGCTCGTGGATCAGCACGCCGATCAGGGAGAGGGCGACCGTCGCCCAGGTGAGCGCCGCGAAGTGCTCAGGGAAAAGCAGGATGCTGGCGTCCTTGAAAAGCGGGGGGTCGTTCGCCACCAGGTACACGCTGAAAACGACAGCCGCCACGCAGATGACGGCCACTGGCCAGCTCGACACACGTCGAGCGATGGCGGGGGTGATCCAGGATGCGGTCCAGGTCCAGCGCGGCGCCGGCGCGGGCTTCGTGTCGCGCCCGCCATTGGACGTCGCGACGTGCGACGCGACGAAGCCTTCTGCGGCCAACACCTGGAGGAAGTCGTCGATGTCCGGAGTCTCACCGTATTTCTGTTCGTAGCGGCGCGCCGCCTCACCGACGGTGTTTCCCGTGCTGAGGGAGTCGAGGATGTCCAATCCCTCCGCCGGGATGCTGAGAAACACCTGTCGTTCCAGATCACCGATGGTGACCGAGTCCCCTTCACGCTGCTGCGCGAAAGGGCGCACCGCCACGAGTGCGTCGGGCCCGTAACCGACCATTGACCAATTCCCTCTCTCGATAAATCCCTAAATAGGCTAAATAGGCCGGCGGGAACCAACCCCCACAATACGGACTGGGCCGGCTCCCGCCGACACTATCCAGTCGGTCAGTTCTCGCAGGGCTCAGCGGCGGAGCTTGTGCGCACCGGCTCCAGCTTGCGGACGACGAGCTTCTTCATTTGCATTCACCTCCTTACCGAAATCGAGGGTCACAGACCACATTAGAGGGTGCGCACAGTGTGTGGAGAAATCGGCAGCCAAAGTGTGGCGAGAACTCGCCAATGCGGCCTGAGTGGTTGCGAAAGCGATGTGGGGCGCCAGACCGGATCCGAGGTTCCAACGATCGGGCATATCACACCAATCCAATGCCGTGCTGGCCGAAACTTCACTATTTGGATGATTAGACCGGCCGATCAGCACAGCCGTGACATGGGCTCGGCGCCGCTCGGCTGGCTTGTCGGCGTGCCCGGGCATAATCACGGCTCATGAGGGACAAGCCGGAGGGTGTGGAGGACGCCGAGCTGGGCTCGGCGTTGGCCGACGGCTGGGGGGTCGAGGTCCAGTCGATGACGTACCTTCCGGTGGGCGCCGGGAGCTACCACTGGA
>WHSM01000347.1 GCA_009380105.1 Micromonosporaceae bacterium | reverse complement strand
GGCGCCTCGCGTTCCTCGATCTTGACGCGGGAGACCTTCTGTTCGAACTTGTACGTCAACAGCCCGTCGACCGACTCCTCGCCGACGTGCTTGATCGGCAGGGCGCGGCGCAGCGTGGTGTCGAAGTACTTGTGGTCGCGGGCCTCGGCGCCGAAGGGGAACTTGTAGTTCTGTCCCTTGTGCTCGCCCCGAAACTCCTGGTTCTCCTCGGCGCGGCCGGGGTCCTTGAAGTACTCGTTCCGGCAGGGGTGCACGGCCTCGTTGGTGCGACGGTCCAGGCAGAGGCGGTCCTGCGTGACCGAGATCGGCTTATTGGGGTCGGGGTTGTCGCGGTCCATCACCACGGTGCCCACCTCCCACACCATCACGTCGCCGTGAGGCTTGGCCTCCGGTGCGGTGGTGATCCCTTTGACCGCGCGCGTGGCGATCAGGTTCACGTTGTGGCGCTCGGCGGGGATGTCGGGATCCTTGATGGCGTCCGGGTTGAACACCGTCAGGCCGGAGCCTTCGGCGATCGACTCGGTGTAACCGCCCAGCTCGGCCCGCGCCAGGTTGGGGTAGGCGTAGAACCGCAGCATCAGGCCCAGCGCCAACGCAAAGGCGGCAAGGGAGATCAGTGTGAAGCCGATGACTCGTCGCATTGCGTCCCCGATCAGAAGTCAGTGCCTCATGGTGGCCAGGTAGCTGTTCGCCACGGTGTCGCGAGAGGCTCGCATACTACCGACCAGTAGCCCCCGCTGGTCAATGCCTGCGCAGCACCAAAGCCAAATTCCATGAGACAATTTCACGTACTCCGGGCAGCCGTGTGACGGGCTTGGCCCACCACGGGTGGTAGCGCGGGAACCCCTCGATGAGCGTCGCCTCGCGGCACCGCCGAGCCCACCGCAGACCCGAGGCCACCGAGACGGAGAACAAGCTCTCGCCGTACCGGTTCTTCGGCTCCTTGCCGTGTCTGCGCTGGTAGCGCCGCCGCGCCAGGGCGCCGCCGAGGTAGTGCCACGGCGACGTCTCGTGCCCGCCCCACGGCGACAGCCACGGGGTGTACGACACGAACACCGTGCCACCGGGCCGGGTTGCCCGCACCATCTCGGCCGCCATCTCCCACGGCCGCGACACGTGCTCCAGCACGTTGGAGGAGTAACAGACGTCCACCGAGCCGCTGCGGACCGGCAGCCGGGCGCCGCTCGCCATGACCATGCCCTCGGCCGGCTCGCCCCGCGCCGACAGCTCGCCGACGTCCGGGTCGATCCCGACGTACGTCGCGCCGGCGGCCCGGAACGCGTCGGCGAAGTAGCCGGGCCCGCCGCCGATGTCCAGCACCACCTTGCCGGCCAGGTCGACGTACCGGCCGAGCTGCTCGACCGAGTCCCGGGCCAGCATCCCGTAGAAGAAGTCCGGGTCGGACTGCTCCTTGGTGAACGCCCGGAACAGCGCGACGGACCGCGACAGTGTCGGTCGGGTCATCGAGTCTCCCTGCGGCAGGTGACGTATCCGAGGGGGTTTCACAACTGCGCTGAGCACGTTAGCATCCCCGAAACCATTACCTACCAGCCAGTAACACCGACTCCGCCACCCCACACGCAGGCACGGCCCACCCTCGGGGGTACCGGTATGGCCCAGCCACCAGCGTCCCGCCGTCGCGTGCTGTTTCTGAACTGGCGCGACACCAGACACCTAGAAGGCGGCGGCTCCGAACGGTACGTGGAAGAAGTCGCCCAAGGCCTCGCGGCCCAGGGCGACGACGTGGAGATCTTCTGCGCCGCGCACCCGGACGCGCCGCCCGACGAGACCGTCGACGGAGTGAGGTTCCGGCGCCGCGGCACCCGGCTCACCGTCTACCTGCGCGCCATGTGGCACGTCTTGCGGCGCAGCCGACGTGGCGACGTCGACGTCGTCATCGACACCCAGAACGGAATGCCGTACTTCAGCGTCCTCGTCGCGCGCTGCCCGGTGATCGTGCTCGTGCACCACGTGCACCGGGAGCAGTGGCCCGTGGCCGTGCCCGCTCCGGTGGCGAAGTTCGGCTGGTGGATCGAGTCGTGGCTGGCGCCGCGGCTGTACCGGCGGTGCCAGTACGTGGCGGTCTCCGGGATCACCCGCGACGAGCTGGTCGACCTCGGCGTGGACTCCGACCGGATCGCCGTGGTCCCGAACGGCACGTACCCGCCTCCGAAGGTGTTCAGCCAACGGTCGCCCACGCCGCGGCTGATCGCGGTCGGCCGCCTCGTGCCCCACAAGCGCCTGGAGCACGCCATCGACGTGGTGGCCGAGTTGCGGCATCGCTGGCCGACCCTGGAGCTCGACATCGTCGGGCAGGGGTGGTGGCACGACAAGATCGTCGAGCACGCCGCCGCGCGCGGCGTCGCCGACCGGGTGCGTCTGCACGGGTACGTCGACGAGCAGGCCAAGCACGAGCTGCTCGCCCGGGCCTGGCTGCACCTGGTGCCCTCGCTGAAGGAGGGCTGGGGGATCGTGGTGATGGAGGCGGCGGTGCACGGGGTGCCGACGGTGGCCTACGCCAACGCCGGCGGCGTCGCGGAGTCCATTGTGGCCGGCACGACCGGCGAGTTGGCCGCCCACCGGCAACACTTCGCCGCGCAGGTGGCGCGGCTGCTAGCCGACGACGCGGCGAGGCTGACGCAGGGCGAGGCCGCCCAGGAGCGCGCACTGACCTTCGGCTGGGCCAACAGCCTGAAAGCCTTCTCAGCATTACTCCCACGCCCACCCCGCTAACATCGCCCCATCCTCGCCGTTTACCGCTAACTGGCGGTCAAAGTGGGGCGGGAAGCAGCCAAAAAGTCGACAGCACGTGAGGCTCAGCGCGTGGCTTCCTCGGCGATCATTGTGAGCAACTCTTGCGCTGCGGTGGGGTTGAAGCCGGTGCGGCGCGCTCGTGCCGTGACTGTGGTGGTGTCGCCGCACGTGGCGGCCCCTACCGCCAGTCCGTGCCGGCCGCTGGCCGTCGGGTAGAACGCCAGCGACTCGACCAGCCCGCTGGTCCCCGCTGAGTCGCCGGTCCCCATTCGCCCGCCGGTCGCCACGACGCCGAGGTGCGACGCGAGGAACGTGGCGCCGAGCCGGTGCGACAGCGCCCGGATCGCCAGCCGTGGCAACCGCGACCCCGAGCCCGGGAAGTCCGGCTCAGGCGGTGTCTCGGCGAGCAGCCGCTGGACGTCGGCGAGCTCAGGGCGCGGGCCCAGACGGAGCCGCAGGAACGCGGTGCGGCGGTCAGGGGCGAGTTGGGCGCCTGGGCGACGGGAGGCGCCGAGCGCGGCGACGATCCTGCGGCTCGGCACGCCGTGACGGCGGTTCCAGCGGCGCACAGCGCGTGCCGTCGCCGCGACCAGCCCGGCGGAGCCGACGTGCCCGCCGGAGCCCGCGTGCCCCGCGTGCCCCGCCGGCCAGTCGGCGGCGGCGAGCGCGTCACCGGCCTCGTGTGCCGCGCCTCCCTGACCGGCTACGCGGCCCGGCGGCGCCCACAGGGCTTCGCCGAGTCGCAGCGCGGCCGAGGTGAGGAAGCCGTGGCGCGCCGGCCGTTCCCCGAGCCCGGCGGCTCCGCTGCGCACCGGCGCGTCCAGCGCGGCCCCGAGCAGCGCCAGCAGTCCGAAGCCGTCGACCGCCCCGTGGTGCGCCGCGAGCAGCAGCCGAGGCGCGCGCTCACCGACCGCGACCCGGATCAACGGTTGGCGGGAGGTGTACGGGCGATCGGCGAAGTCCGCGCGCGCCCGGTCCCAGGACTGCTCGTCCGGGCTCAGCACGTCGGGCGGCAGCCCAAGATGGGGGTGTTGGCCCACGAGAGCGGCGAGTCGGTCCCGCACCTGCGCCGACGACGCCCGGGCGCGTAGCCGCGCTTCGATCAGGATGCTCCAGGACGCGGTGGGGTCGCCGTACAGGCCGACGACCCGCCGCGCTTCGGCGACGGCGTCCCGGCCCGCGTCCGCGCCGGCAGTCCGCATGCCGCCAGTGTCGCTGGCGGAGGCGCGTTGTGGGACGGAGGTGATGGGGTCGAAGCCTCAGCGGGTGCCGTAGTTCAGGACGGTCCGCTTGTCGGTCTGCACCTGCTGCGGGTCGGCGTCGGGGTGCAGGTTGGAGACGATGCCGGTGGAGACCCCGAGGCTCAGGCCGGCTCCCACCAGGATCGCGATCAAGGCTCCTACAAGCGAACTCATCGCTGCTCCTCCATGGCCCGTTCAGACGCCGCCCTGCTCAGACGCCGACTGCTGCGATGCCGACTGCTGAGATACCGACTGATCTGACGCCCGCCGACGAAACTTACCGGACAGTAGCATCAGGGCGAGCAGGCTCGCCACCGCCAAAATCAGGGCAATCGCGTCGACTGTGAGCACCCAGGGGGTGGCGGGAGACCAGTCAGGGCCTTCGGCCACCGGATCGGGCGCCCGGTACAGCGAGAGGTGCTTGCCGGCGTACACGCGCTGCATGTGGCTGAGGTCAGGCGGCGCGGGACCGGGCGTGCGGTGCTCGACCAGCACCCAGCCGATGCCCTGCCGGCCGAGCGGCTCGCCACGCCGCAGCGCCGCGCGCACGCGCGCCGCACGCGGATCCTCGCCGCGCACCAGCAGCGGCCCCACGCGCAGCGAGTCGTCGGTGACCACGGGGCGGGGCAGGTAGCGCGGGGCCGGGTCCAGTTGGGTGCGGTGACGGTTCCAGGTGAAGCTGCGGTGCGTCGACAGCGGCAGCGCCACCACGTCGCCGGGTCTGTCGTCCCGGGCGAGCAACTCGCGCACCGCCTGCCAGTCGGACGGATAGTGGGCGGGCCGCAGC
>WHSM01000162.1 GCA_009380105.1 Micromonosporaceae bacterium | reverse complement strand
GCGGCCGCGCGCACCACCGCGATGTAGAAGTCGCGTTTGGTGGGGAAGTAGTGGAACAGCAGTCCCCGGGAGATTCCGGCGGCGGCGGCGACCTTGTCCACGGACAGGTCCTGGATGGGCACTTCGGTGAGCATCTGCAGGCCGAGGCCGACCAGTTGCCGTCGCCGGTCGTCGGCGGGCATCCGCCTGCGGCCGCGCGTGGGCGGCACAGGGAGGGGCGCTGCGCTCATTCCTCACATCCTGTTGAGCAGTGCTCAATTCGAGGCTAGCCTACGTTGAGCAATGCTCAACAAGACGCGGGGCACGCAGAGCGCCAGCCAGACCGCCGTCGTGGCCGAGGAGCCGTCGAGACCGAGGAGCAACCGTGGACTTCAGCCCGTCGCCCAAGGCCCAGGAGTACGCCGAGCGCGTCGCGGCCTTCCTGAAGACCGAGATCGAGCCACGGGAAGCGGCGTACCACCGCGCCATCGCGGAGAAAGACCCGACGGCGCTGGACATCACCGACGACCTGAAAGCGAACGCCCGCGCTGCGGGTCTCTGGAACCTCTTCCTCCCCGACACCGGCGCCCCGATCGCCAAGAAGCACAGCCCGGGTCTGTCCAACGTCGACTACGCCGCGATCGCCGAGCTGACCGGCAGGTCGTTCATCGCGCCCGAGGTCTTCAACTGCAACGCGCCCGACACCGGCAACATGGAGGTGCTGCTGCACTACGGCAGCGAGGAGCAGCAGCAACAGTGGCTGGTCCCGCTGCTGGAGGGCAGGATCCGCTCGTCGTTCTGCATGACCGAGCCGGACGTGGCCTCCTCCGACGCCACCAACATGGCCGCCACCGCGGTCGTCGAAGGCGACGAGGTGGTGCTCAACGGCCGGAAGTGGTTCAGCACCGGCATCGGCCACCCGCGCTGCGAGGTCATCATCTTCATGGCCCTCAGCGACCCCGACGCGCACCGCTACGCGCAGCACTCCATGGTCCTGGTCCCCAAGAACACGCCGGGCGTCACCGTGGAGCGGCTGCTTCCGGTGATGGGGCGGCACGACGAGCCGTACGGCCACGGAGACGTCGTCTTCGACAACGTGCGGCTGCCCAAGAGCGCCATCATCGCCGGGCCTGGCCGCGGCTTCGAGATCGCCCAGGGCCGGCTCGGTCCGGGTCGGATCCACCACTGCATGCGGGCGATCGGCCTCGCCGAGAAGGCACTCGAACTGGCGTGCGAGCGCGCGGTGTCCCGACAGGCCTTCGGCAAGCCGCTGGCCAACCTGGGCGGCAACCGGGAGCGGATCGCCGACGCCCGGATCGCCATCAACTCCGCACGGCTGCTGGTGCTGCACACCGCCTGGCTGCTCGACACCAAGGGCATCGCCGGTGCACTGTCAGAGGTGTCGCAGATCAAGGTGGCGGTGCCGAACATGGCGTTGGGCGTGATCGACATGGCGATGCAGTTGCACGGCGGCGCCGGGCTCTCCGACGACTTCCCGCTGGCCGCGGCGTGGACCGGCGCGCGGTCGCTGCGCCTCGCCGACGGCCCGGACGAGGTGCACCGTGGCGTCATCGCGCGATTGGAGCTGAAGAAGTACGGGATGGCCCGATGACCGTGGAGGAGGCGCGGGCTGTCCGCGGTGAGGACGGCTTCGACGTCGGGGCCATGAACTCGTGGCTGGCCGAGCGGGTTGACGGGCTCGCCGGAGAGCCGGAGGTGCGGCAGTTCCCCGGCGGCGCGTCGAACCTCACGTACCTGCTGCGCTACCCCGACCGGGATCTGATCCTGCGCCGGCCGCCGGGCGGCACCAAGGCCAAGTCCGCTCACGACATGCGCCGCGAGCACCGGATCCAGTCCGGGCTGAAGCCCGTGTTCCCGTACGTGCCGGAGATGCTCGCCCTGTGCACCGACGAGTCGGTGATCGGCGGCGACTTCTACGTGATGGAGAAGCTCGACGGGATCATCCTGCGGCGCGAGCTTCCGTCTGGTCTCACGCTCACCCCGGCAGAAGCACGGCAGCTGTGTCACAGCGTCATCGACCGGCTGGTCGAGCTGCACTCCATCGATCCCGACGAGGCCGGCCTGTCCGACATCGGCAAAGGGCGCGGGTACGTGCGGCGCCAGGTCACCGGATGGAGCGACCGCTACCGCCGCGCCCAGACCTGGAACGTGCCGTCGTACCGGAGAGTCATGGCCTGGCTGGACGCGAACCAGCCGGACGACGTGCGCACCTGCGTGATCCACAACGACTACCGGTTCGACAACGTGGTGCTCGACGCCGGCGACCCGCAGCGGATCATCGGGATCCTGGACTGGGAGATGGCCACGCTCGGCGACCCGCTGATGGACCTCGGTGGTGGGTTGGCGTACTGGATGCAGACCGACGACGGCCGGCTCGCGCTCGCCCACGCGCGGCAGCCGACCCACCTGCCGGGGATGCTCACGCGGCGGGAAGTGGTCGAGTACTACTGCGCCAGGACCGGCCTCCCGAGCGACAACTGGACGTTCTACGAGGTCTTCGGCCTGTTCCGGCTCGCGGTGATCGCCCAGCAGATCTACTACCGGTACTACCACAAGCAGACCCACAACCCGGCGTTCAAGCGGATGTGGATCCTGGTGCGCTATCTGCACCGGCGCGCGGCGCGACTGATCCGGGCGGCCTGATGGCGGTCATCTATCTGGTGCGGCACGGCCAGGCGACCTTCCGTTCCCGGGAGTACGACAGCCTCTCCCCGCTCGGCCGCAAGCAGTCGCAGATGGTGGGCGAGGCGTTGCGACGCCACCTGCCGCAGGTGGACGGGCAACCGGGCGCGCACCGGGTGATCAGCGGAGCCATGACCCGCCATCGGGAGACGGCCGCCGAGTGTCTCGCGTCGCTGGGCGTCGAGGCGGAGCCGGAGATCGACGAGCGCTGGAACGAGTACGACCATCGCGACGTGATCGTCGGCCACAAGCCCGCGTACCGCAGCCGGACCTTGATGCTCGCCGACCTGGCGCTCACCGGACGGCCGAAGCAGGCGTTCCAGGCGATGTTCGACACCGCGCTCGGCCGGTGGGTGGAGGCCGAGTCCGGATACCGCGAAACCTGGACCGTGTTCTCCGAGCGGGTCTGCTCCGCGCTCGAGGAACTGGCCGGCTCGGTCGGCTCGTCCGAGACCGTGCTGGTCTTCACCTCGGGTGGCCCGATCAGCGCGGCCGCCGCGAACCTGCTCGGCGCCGGCTCAGACGTGTGGCTGAAGCTCAGCCGGATCACCGTGAACACCGGCGTCACCAAGGTGGTCGTCGGCCGGCGCGGCGCCACCCTGATCTCGTTCAACGACCATTCGCACCTCGACGGCGAGCTGCTGACGTACCGCTGACGTACCGCTGACGCACCGCTGACGCACCGCTGACGCACCGCTCACGTACCGCTAGAAGGAGTTGTCGATGCGTAAGAACATCCTCATCACGGGAGCCAGCTCGGGCCTCGGGGAGGGCATGGCGCGGCTGTTCGCGGCGCGGGGGCGGAACCTTGCGCTGTGCGCGCGGCGCACCGACCGGTTGGAGACGCTGCGCGCGGAGTTGCTGGAGGCGCACCCCGGCATCGAGATTTCGGTGAAGGCACTGGACGTGAACGACCACGACCAGGTGTTCAAGGTGTTCGGAGCGTTCGCCGAGGAGTTCGGGACCCTGGATCGGATCATCGTCAACGCCGGGCTCGGCAAGGGTCAGCCGCTCGGCACCGGCTATTTCTACGCCAACAAGCAGACCGCCGAGACCAACTTCGTCGCCGCGCTGGCGCAGTGCGAGGCTGCGATGGAGATCTTCCGCAAGCAGAACGCCGGCCACCTCGTGATGGTCTCCTCGATCAGCGCGATGCGAGGGATGCGGAAGAACCTGACCACGTACGCCGCCACCAAAGCCGGCGTGGCCTCGCTCGCCGAAGGCCTGCGCACCGAGATGCTCGGCAAGCCGATCAAGGTCTCGACGATCTTCCCGGGCTACATCCGCTCCGAGATGAACGAGCGGGTCAAGAACGCCCCGTTCATCGTGGACACCGAAACAGGCTGCCGCGCGATGGTGAACGCGATCGAAAAGGAGCGCGGCAAGGCGTCGGTCCCATGGTGGCCCTGGGCCCCCCTCGGCTACGCGCTCAAGCGCATGCCCCTGACCTGGACCCGGCGGCTCTTCTAACCCACTTGGCCCGCCCTGAGGTCTTCCCACCGCCGCGAGCGGGCCCACGACAACCGCGCCCCGCGACTTGGAGCGTCGCCGGACGTCCGACACGCCGTCAGGGTCGGCGTGTCCCGGTCCGCGAACGCCCCAAGTGGGGGTTACGCAGCGCCAGCTACCGCGGGATCGCTTGGAGCTCACGGCCGGTGTCGTCGAGCACGTGGCCGGCGTCGCAGCGCAGGGCTGCCCGTACCGGCGCGCCGCAGCCGGCGTGGGTGACGCGCAGCGGTGGCCCTTCCGGCCAGGCGAGATGCCGGTCGCCCCACTGCATCAGCGCGGTCAGCACCGGCTGCAGCTCCCGCCCGGCCGGGGTCAGCCGGTACTCGTGTCGCGCCCGAGTCCCCGCTTCCCGGTACGCCCGCCGCTGCAGCACCCCGGCGGCGACCAGCGTCTCCAGGCGCCGGGTGAGCACCGCCCTGGGCGCGCCGGTGGCGGCTTGGATCGCGGCGAAGCGGCGTACCCCCAGGAAGACCTCGCGGAGCACCAACAGCGACCAACGCTCCCCGATGATCTCCAGGGTCTGCGCCACCGAGCAGGCACGTGGTTCCACCAGTCGACTATCTCACATCTGAGTTCAGCTTTCGAACTCAGCCCGCTAGGGTGACCCCATGACCGAGTCGTGGGGTGAACCGCGCAGCAAGACCGTGACCTGGTACGACCCGTTGCCCGCCGCCAGGGCCGGCGCGGCGATGTCCGGCCGGGACTACCTGCAGGCCATGATCGACGGGAAGCTGCCACCTCCGCCGATCAGCGGCGTGTTCGACTTCCGCGCGGTGAGCGTGGGCGAAGGCGACGTCGTCTTCACGTGCACCCCGGACGAATCGGCGTACAACCCGATCGGGGTGGTGCACGGCGGGCTGGTGTGCACGCTGCTCGATTCGGCAGCGGCGTGCGCGGTGCAATCCACGCTTCCGCCCGGAGTCGGCTACACCTCGGCCGAGATCAAGATCAATTACCTGCGGCCGATCCACGGCGACACCGGCGAGATCATCGCGCACGGCTGGGTGACCAAGCCGGGCCGCCGAATCGCGTTCGCCGAAGCGGACGTCCGAGACGCCAACGGCAAACTGCTCGCCACCGCAAGCACCACCTGCCTGATCCTCGCGCCGTAACCCGGTACTCACGCGCGCTTTGTAATGATTCTGTGGTCTCCTCGCCCGTTGAACCCAAGCCCGGTGAGACCGCAAGTATTCGAATAACTGCGACCCATGAGTTGCGCGTGCTGGAGGGGTCAGTCCTGCTTGGCGGGGCGGAGCGCGCAGGTGAGGCGGGCCGTGCAGACCCGCTTGCCGGCCTCGTCGGTGATCACGATCTCGTACGTGGCGATCGTGCGGCCCAGTCGCAGCGGGGTCGCCACGCCGGTCACGGTTCCGGAGGTCGCCGACCGGTGGTGGGTGGCGTTGATCTCCAAGCCGACGGCGCACCCCTCGGGCGTCGCGTGCAGATTCGCGCCGGCCGAGCCCAGGGTCTCCGCGAGGACGCACGACGCCCCGCCGTGCAGCAGGCCTAACGGCTGCTCGTTGCCCGCGACCGGCATCGTGCCGACGACCCGCTCGGGGCTCGCCTCCAGGATCTCGATGCCCATCTGCTCGGCGAGCTTGCCGACCGGGCCGCTGATGTTCTCACCACGATCTGCCTTCACACCAAGGGACGGTACTTGCCTTCCCGGTGATCGAAGCATCGTCCCTGCCACGACGTGGGCGACCCTTCGATCATGCGGACGGCGGCGCGCGTCGCACGGAGGATGGGTCCCACCGCTGGCTACGCGTCATGAGTCCGACCGTGATCACCGCGTCCGTCACGCCCTCCTGAGGGCGCGGCGGACCCCGTGATGACCGGGGAAGCGCAACCGCCGGCGCCTCACCCTCGCTGCACGGGGCGGAGTGGATGGGCGATGTGGTCGGCGCTCGGCAGGCCGTAGTACTCGAACAGCCGGTCCTCGTCGTCCGGCACGACCACCCCGTCCTGCTCCTTGACCCTGGGTGTGTCCTGCACGAGCCGCCTCTGGTACGGCACGTCCACGCGCTGGTACGCCACCTGCGCGTGGTCCAGTGGCACAAGCCGCCGCTTCAACCACCCGGTGCGCACCTCGATCCACTCCGGCCGCCGCGTCTCGTCGTGGAGGTAGACGGTGGTGAGTGTCCCGATGCGCTCGCCTTCGGCGCTGTAGACAGTGCCGCCGAGCGCTCCCTGAAGGTGCTTCAGATCGACCTGAACCTCTCTCATGGAGCGGTCCGTACCCAAACTGACAATTCGCAACACCTGGACTGGGGGACGGCATGGCACGAACGCGGGATCTCGCCTGCGGCGGGAGGCTTCTAACCTCGACATCGGGGAAACGCACAGCTCGCGCGCGAGCTTGGCGAGCCGTGAGACTTTGCGCAGGTGGAGGACACCATGAGCGAGCACTACGACAACATCGACGTCGATGGCGACGGCCACGCCGACAACGTGACCGTCACGCACCACGAGGACGGCAGTCAGGAGATGGTCGTCGACACCGACGGCGATGGCGTCACGGACATGGTCGTCCGCGACGTGGACGGCGACGGGGTGGCCGACCACGTGGCGTACGACCTGGACGGGGACGGTCAGCTCGACACCGTGGTGAGCGACACCGACGGCGACGGCGTCGCCGACCGGGTCGCGTACGACACCAACCGGGACGGCAAGATCGACGCGGTCGCGTACGACAGGGACCAGGACGGCCGGCTCGACGCGGCCGTGCACGACACGGACTATGACGGCCGCCCCGACACCGTGCTCGTCGACACGGACGGCGACGGCAAGACCGATGTGGTCGGCGTCGACGGCGACGAGGACGGCGAGATCGACGTTGTGTACGTCGACCGCGACGGCGACGGCCAGGCCGACGAGGTCATCCACCGGGACAGCGCGAGCAGCGTGGACCCGGACAGCGAGGCCGAAGACCCGGGAGCCGCTGACTCGGGCGCTGCTGGAGCCGGCGATTCGGAGGACGCGCCGGAGCGCGGCGACCCCGGCGCAGACACCGGCACGGAGTCCACCGCGACTGTGCGGGCGGGTGGGGACGGCGGGCAGGGCGGGGCGGCGGGGCAGCAGGTGGGGCAGGGCCCCTCAGCGGCGTCGGTCTAGGAACTCTGTCATTCGCCTTTGCTTTTCCTCGTCCTCGAACAGGACCGCCTGCGCTGCTAGCTCCACCCGCGGATGGGCGCCCTCCGGCGCGTCCACGGCCAGCTTGGTCAGGCGCAGCGCCAGGGCCGAAGCTTTCGCCATGTCATCGAGCAGCTCATGCGCCGTCGGCAACAACTGCTCGGGCGCCAACACCCGGTTCACCAGCCGTACGGCGAGCGCCTCCTCGGCTGGCACCCGGCGGCCGGTGAACAGCAGCTCCTTGGCCAGCCCTTCGCCGACCAGCTCCGGGAGCCGGTACGTGGCTCCCGCCCCCGCGATGATCCCGAGCCGCACCTCGGGCTGCCCGAAGTACGCCCGGTCGGTGCAGATCCTCAGGTCGCACGCGTACGCCAGCTCTGCCCCGCCGCCCAGCGCCGGCCCGTCGACAGCGGCGAGCGTTGGCAGCGGAAGCGCCCGGATCCGCGCGAAGAGCCCCTGGTTGATCGCGGCGAGCGCGTCGTGTTTGGTGCGTTCGCGCAGCTCGGCGATGTCCGCGCCGCCCGCGAAGACCCCGTCGGCGCCGCCGGTGAGCAGCAGTAGCTTCGGCTCCCGCTCCAGGCCGGCGCAGATCTCGTGCAGCTCGGCTACCATCGCGGCGTCGATGGCGTTGCGGCGCTCGGGCCGGTTCAGCGTCACCGACAGCCGGTCGGGCCGCTCCTCGACCCGCAGCGTGTGAAAATCCACAGAGCCCTCCCAGTCACTGCTTCTGGCCGTCGACCCAGCGGTAGAACCCTTGCCCCGACTTCCTGCCGAGCTTGCCCTCGGCGACCATGCGCTCCAGCAGCGGGGGCGGGTCGAACCGGTCCCCGTACGCCGCGGTGAGCGTGCGGGCGATGTCCAGCCGCACGTCGAGTCCCACGATGTCGGTGAGTTCCAGCGGCCCCACCGGGTGCCGGTACCCGAGCATCATCGCCTTGTCGATGTCGGCCGGGCTCGCCACCCCGTCGGCCGCCATCCGGATCGCTTCCAGGCCCAGCGCGACGCCGAGCCGGGACGTGGCGAAGCCGGGCGCGTCGCGTACCACCACAGGGTCTTTGCCGAGCCTGCCCGCGACAGCGAGCGCGGCTTCCCGCGCGGCCGGGGAGGTGCGCGAGCCGACCACCACCTCCAGCAGCGCCATCGCCCAGACCGGATTGAAGAAATGCAGCCCGCAGAACCGCTCCGGCGCGGTCAGCGCGGCCGCCAGCTCGTCGATGGAGATGCTGGAGGTGTTGCTGCCGAGCAGTGCGGGCTGACGCGCTTCCGCCTCGGCGAGCACGGCGCGTTTGAGGTCGAGCCGTTCCGGCACGGCCTCCACGATCACGTCCGGCCCTGGGGCCACGTCGCTGAGGCCGGCCACGGCGGAGAGTCGACGGCGAGCGGCGGCGGCGTCTTCGGACGAGAGCTTGCCCCGGGCGACCGCCTTCTCCCAGAGCCCGTCGAGGGTCTTCATGGCGGTCGCGGCGCGCTCGGGATCGATTTCCGCGATCTCGACCTGGTATCCGGCGTTCGCCGCGACGTAGGCGATCCCGGCCCCCATGGCGCCGGCGCCGACCACGACGAACCGCTCAACATTGCGCTGTGTCACGCGCCAGAGCCTGCCACAGCCCCCCGTGGGCGCGCGTGACGTGGTCGGCGAGCCCGGCGCAGCGTGGTGGCGGCGCCGGGGGCGTGGTGGGTGTGGCCGCCTTCGGTCCAGTCGTACGACGCGCCGACGCTGACCAGGATCGCGCCCACGCCCTGGTGACCGAAGTCGAGCTTCACCTGCTCGAACCCCCGCTCCATCATGAAGGGCGCGTAGGTGTGCGCGATCGGCCGCAGCCCGGCCAGCGCGAGTCCGCCGGCCGCGCCGAGCATCAGCTGCTCCCGGATTCCCACGTTGATCACCCGGTCCGGATGCCGAGCGGCCGCGCCGCCGAACTGGGCGGCCGAGATGTCGGCCAACACCAGCGCAGCGCGCGGCTCCTCCTTGAGCAGCCGCTCGGTCACCTCAAAAAATCGGTCACGCAT
>WHSM01000046.1 GCA_009380105.1 Micromonosporaceae bacterium | reverse complement strand
GGTGCCGCTCCCCGGCCCTCTGACGACCCCCGGCTCTCGAGTGACCCCCGGCTCCCTCGTGACCCTCGTCGCATGGGAGAGCCCCGCCCGCGACGCGAGCCGCCACGCGCGGCTGGGCCGCCGCAACGGGAGCCGCCCGGTGGCGCGCAGCCGCGTCGTGGACGTGGCGAGCGGATGCCGGCCGACGCCACCGCCGAGCAACCAGCCGTCCCGTCGGCAACGGGGTCGTCGCGGAAACGGCCCGCGCCCGAGAGACCGTCGGCCGAGAAGGCGTTGCCCGCGCAGCCGTCGCCCGCGCGGCCGCTGCCAGCGCAACCCAAGCGCGGCGGACGTGTGGATCCGTCGGAGATCGCCGCGTTCTCGGTGACCCGTTCCGGCTTCGCGGCGGCGCTGGTCGCGGCGCTCACGACTTTGTTGATCTTCGGCACTCGGCTGGACCCGGCCGCGTACGCCGGAATCTGCTTCGCCGTGCAGGCGCTGTTCGTGGTGGCCTGGACCTTGGGGAGCAAACCGCCGGGCCCGACGGTCGTGGCCACAGTCGGCGTCACCGGAGCCCTGGCCGCCGACCTCGCCGCCGTGTACGCGTCCGAGGCGTCTCTGGCCCCGCTGGGCTTCGTGACGGCCGGCGCGTTCGTGCTCGGCGTGTTGGGCCAGTTGGCGCGCGGCAAGAGCCGGGCGCGGGTGACCGAGTCGATCGGCTCGTCGGCGGTGGTCGCGGTCGGTGTGGTGGCGCTCGCGACGCCGGTGCTGCTGTCGCGTCTGCCGTCCGGCGCCGAGGCGCTGATGGTGTGCCTGCTCGCCGCGGGTGTGGGCCTGGTGGTCGCCCACCTCGCCGACATGGCGGCGCGTCGGCCACGCATCTCGCCTCAGGTGCCACGAGGGGCCGTCGGCGTGGTGTTGGGCGCCATGGCCGGCACGGCCGTGGCGGGCGGAGCGGGTTCGCTCGTGCAAGGGCTCACCCCCACGGTGACCGCCGTCGCCGGCTTGGTGGTCGCGGTGACCGCGGTGCTCGCCGACCTCGGCATGGCGTTCGCCGAGACCGGGCGCCTGCTGGCGGGCGAGAAGGCCGCCCCCTGGCCGGTGCGCGCCTTGGTGGGCCCGCTGGTCGCGCTCGCGGTGGCCGCCCCGGCGGCGTACCTGTTGAGCGTCCTGATGATGGTCAAAGGCTTCTGACGACGGGTCGACGGGGTGGGCCTCGGTCGGTTCGCCGAACTATCGTGCAGCACGGTAGGAACCCCGACCCCAAGGAGTTCTCGGTGGCGAAGAACGGTCGCAAGGGCGTGGTCTGGCTGATGAGCCTGGTGGCGCTGGTCGGCGTGTTGGTGCTCGCGGATCGCGGCGCTGCGTGGGCAGCCGAGGACGCGATCGCCGGCAAAGTGGCCGAGAAGGCCCAGGAACGCAAGATCCAGATGTCCGGCGAGCCCGAGGTGACGGTCGAGGGGTTCCCGTTCCTCACGCAGGTGTTCGGCGGGGAGTACCGGGCGATCCGGATCTCGATGAAGGACGTCGCGATGGAGGGCATCACGCTCTCGTCGCTCGACGTGCGCGCCACCAAGGTGCAGGCCACGCTGGGGGACCTCATCGACGGCAAGGGCGACTTCCGGGCCGGTCACGTGACCGGCGACGCCACGGTGCCGTACCGGGCGGTCCAGGAGTTGATCGGGGTGGACGGCGCCGAGATCAGCGGTCAGAACGGCAAGCTGCTGATCGAGGCGCCGTTCGACTACGGCGCCGGCCGGGTCACCGCTGTGGTGCGCGCCGACGTCTCGGTCGACGCGGGCGCCGTGAAGGTCGACGTCGACGGCGCCTCGCTCAAGGAGGGCAAGCTGCCGTCGTACGCGCAGTCGGCCCTGGACCGGTTCGCGAAGCGGTTCTCGCGCAAGATTCCCCTGCCCGCGCTGCCGTACGGTTTGAAGGTGGAGGGCGCGACGGTGACCAGCGCCGGGCTGGTGGCGCGCGCCTCGGTGGCGAACGTGCCGCTGTCCTGACATGAGGGTGTGCCGCTGATGCCGGACTGGTCGATCGGGGTGCTCGCCGTGGTGGCGGCGCTGGCGGCCGCCGGCCTCGTGGGTCTGGCGTGGCGGCGGCGCAACGGCGCGATGCGCGAGGTCGCTGCACCCTCGCCGCGGGATGGTGGCCCGCCGCCCGTCGCGGCCGAGGTGCTGGAGGATCTGGGGGTACGCCTCGGAGTGCCCGCCACGCTGCTGCAGTTCTCGTCGGCGTTCTGCGCGCCGTGCCGGGCCACCCGGCGGATCTGCGCGGAGGTCGAGGGAATGCTCGACGGCGTCCGCCACGTCGACGTCGACGCCGAAGCGCATCTGGACGCGGTGCGGGCCCTGGACGTGCGGCGCACCCCGGCGCTGCTTGTGATCGACGCCCACGGACGGGTGGTCCGGCGCGCCAGCGGCCAGCCGACGAAGTCTCAGGTGATAGCGGCGGTCGCGCCGCTGCTGGAGTCCGCGCCCCGCTGACCTGGGGTCGGCTCCACGCCCACGGCGTCAGGAAAGTGGGACGTGTCGCGTGGCCTGGGTCACGCTGTCGGTGAGTCGCGGCTACCGCTCGTGTTAACCTGCCACGCATGAGCACGCTGCTCACCAAACGGCGCGCGATCGACCTGTGCCGCGTGGCCACCTGCCTGTGTCGCTCGTACTGACGAGCGGCGGCTTCAGCGTGCCTGTCTGATCGCCAAACTCCCGCAGTGACCGGAGCCGGATCGTTCCGGCGCGGACTGCATGTCGTCGCTCAACGAGGCCCCCTTTCCAGCCTTGTGAGGAGTGATGACAAATGCTCGATCCCCGCGGACCCAGATTCGCCGCGTGGCTCACCACCGCGGTGCTCGTCGGAGTGCTGGTCACCGGTTCCGGGTGGCTGGCCCTCGTCCAGGCCGCCGTCTTCGCTGTCACCGCGTACCGCCCGCAGTACGGCCCGTACGGGTTGCTCTACCGCGCGCTGGTGTTGCCGAGGCTCGGTCCGCCGCGTGAGCTGGAGCCGGCCGCGCCGGTCCGGTTCGCCCAGCTCGTGGGACTGATCTTCGCTGTCACCTCCGCGGTCGGCTACCTCTCCGGCGCCGTCGTGGTGGGAGCGGTCGCGGCCGCCTTCGCCCTGATGGCGGCCTTCCTCAACGCCGCGTTCGGCCTGTGCCTGGGCTGCGAGGCGTACCTGCTGATTCGCCGTGTCACGCACCGTCCGCTACCCGCACGCGTACCCAATGAAGGAGCCGAAGCATGAGCCGTGAAGCTGTCCTGGTCACCGCCGACTGGGCTGAGAAGAACATCGGGCAGGCCGGTGTGGTCTTCGTCGAGGTCGACGAGGACACCACCGCGTACGACGGTGGTCATATCACCGGCGCCGTGAAGCTCGACTGGAAGACCGATCTGCAGGACCCGGTGCGCCGGGACTTCGTCAACCAGGAGCAGTTCGAGCAGCTGTTGTCGTCGAAGGGCATCGCCAACGACGACACAGTGGTGCTCTACGGCGGCAACAACAACTGGTTCGCCGCGTACGCGTACTGGTACTTCAAGCTGTACGGCCACGGCGACGTGAAGCTGCTCGACGGCGGCCGCAAGAAGTGGGAGCTGGACGCCCGCGAGTTGGTGAAGGACCTGCCCGAGCGGCAGCCCGCCCAGTACACCGCGCAGGAGCAGGACCTGACGATCCGGGCGTTCCGCGACGAGGTGGTCGAGGTGATCGGCGCGAAAAACCTGGTCGACGTGCGCTCCCCCGACGAGTACGCCGGCCGCCTGCTGGCCCCGGCGCACCTGCCGCAGGAGCAGTCGCAGCGGGCAGGGCACATCCCGACCGCGGCGAGCATCCCGTGGAGCAAGGCCGCGAACGAGGACGGCACGTTCCGCAGCGACGAAGAGCTGCGGGAGATCTACAGCGAGGCCGGCGTGGACTTCAGCAAGTCCACCATCGCGTACTGCCGGATCGGGGAGCGCTCCAGCCACACCTGGTTCGCGCTGCGCGAGCTGCTCGGCCAGCAGGACGTGAAGAACTACGACGGCTCGTGGACCGAGTACGGCTCGCTCGTCGGCGTGCCGATCGCGCTCGGTGACGAGCCGGGCGAAGCCCCGAGGGCCTGAGGAGGAAAGGCGTGAGCACTGTGACCGCTGATAGCTGCGCGGCGCCGGACCAGGCGGCGCCGCTGCCGGCCGGCGTGGACCTGGAGAAAGAGACGGTGATCGCCGGCACGGTGGTCGCCGACGGCGGGCCGGTGTCCGGCGCGTACGTGCGGCTGCTCGACGCGACCGGCGAGTTCACCGCTGAGGTCGTGACCTCCGGCGAGGGAGCGTTCCGGTTCTTCGCCGCTCCGGGCACGTGGACCGTGCGGGCGTTGTCCCGCGCCGGCAACGGCGACGCCGAGGTCTCTGTCGAGCGCGGCGTCAACCAGGTGGAGCTCGCTGTCGCCCCGGACTGACGACTGCGCTGCCCACCCGACGCGCCCCGGCCCCCCGTCCGGGGCGCGTTGCCGTGTCCACCACACGCGATGGTGGGCGCGCGCCGGGGCGCGTTGATCGACGCGGATCGCTTGCTGAGACGATGACCCCATGAGAGAGCTGCAGTCCAGGCCGTGGTTCGGTGTGCTGGTCGCGGTCTGGGCGCTGCTCCTCCTCGCCCTGGCGCTCGTGGCGTACGGGGGCGGTGACGCCACGGTGCGCGAGCAGCAGGACATCGACGCGGCGCGGGTCTCGGCCGACCGGGCGGCCTTTGAGGTTGTGACCGCCGCCGGGCAGCGGTCCGCCGCGCGGGTCTCCGGCTTCGAGTTGGCGCGGAAGTGCCGGATCAGCGTGGTGCGCGACGGCGTCAGCCACCTGCGCCGGATCACCCTCTACACCAGTCCCGGCGGCGAGGCCGATCTGCTGCGCCGGATCGCGAAGCGGCTGCCCGCCGAGCACCGGGCCGAGTTCCACGGGGGACGAGGCGGTCCCCGGATCGTCGCGTACGTGGACAAGTTCGTCGAGGTGCGCGGCGCGTCCGACGGCGCGGGCGACGGCACGGTCGAGGTGGAGGTCCACACCGGCTGCCGGCCGCTCGGCGATCCCACCGCGGACCTGCGCACTCGGCCCACCGACGCCGAACGCGCCAGGTTCGAGGAAGTGTTCGAACTGGTCGGAGTGAAGCCTGGCGCGCCGCCGGAGTGGCGGGTCGAGTCGTTCAGGTGCGGACGCGACGGCGCGTTGCGCTCAGTGCGTGCGCGGGTCGCCACGGCGCCGGACCGCCCGTTGAGCGACGCCGCCGAGCTGGCGCCGCCGGACTCAAGGGTGCTGATCGGAGCAGACGACCTGCTGGCGTACCGGCAAGGGGGTCTGGCGGTGGTGGCGGAGGCCAGGGGAGACACGCTGACCGTCACCACGACGGTCTCGGATTGTTAGAGCCGGCTCTTGGCGCCCCGTGGGGCATGTGACGTGACCTGGAACACGTAGCCTCATGACCGTGTGGAACGTGGTGTTCGTCGGCGTGCTGGTGGCGGCGTTCGGCGGTATGGCCGGAGTGCTGGGGTATCTGGCGCTGCGGCTCGGGAGGGGCGAATGAGCGAGTCCGTGAACGGCGCCGGCGAGCAGGCAGGCATCCCGCCGTTCGAGTCGGTGGCGCCGTACCCGTTCGAGGAGACCGTCGACCGGCGCAACGGCCCGGACCTGCACCCGGCGCTGCTGGGCCTGCTGCCGTACCTCGGGGTGTGGCGGGGTCGGGGTCGCGGCGGATACCCGACGATCGAGGACTTCGACTACGCGCAGGAGATCCGGTTCAGCCACGACGGCCGGCCGTTCCTGCGCTACGAGTCGCGCGCCTGGCTGCTGGACGCCGAGGGGGCCCCGGTGCGGCCCGCGGGGCGGGAGATCGGCTGGTGGCGGCCGCAGCCGGACGACTCGCTGGAGGTGCTGCTCAGCCACCCGACCGGGATCATGGAGTTGTACGTCGGCCGCATCGATGGCGCCCGGGTGGAGGTCGCGACCGACGCGGTGCTGCGCTCCGCCAGCGCCAAGGAGGTCGCTTCGGGACACCGGCTGTACGGCATCGTCGAGGGCTTCCTGATGTACGCGTACGACATGGGCGCCGTGGGTCAGCCTCGCCAGCCGCACCTGTCCGCCCGCCTGGAGCGGGTCGAGGGCTGACCGGCCCGGGGACAGCTGACCGGGCGTCGCTTAGCCTTGACGACGTGACCAGTCTCGACGCCACCGTCCAGTCCTGCGGGCAGGCCGCCCGCGCCGCGGCCCCGTCGCTGGCCGCCGCCTCCGACGCCGTCATCGACGCCGTGCTCACCACGATGGCCGAGCGGTTGCGCTCCGAGGCCGGGCCGGTGCTCGCCGCCAACGCCGAGGACGTGGCGGCCGCCAAGGCCAACGGCATGACCGGGGCGCTGCTGGACCGGCTGCTGATCGGCGAGGAGCGACTGCGGGGCATGGGGGACCAGTTGCTCGCGCTGGCGGCCGTGCCGTTCCCGGAGACCTCGGCGTTCATTCGCGAGGTCGAGCCCGGGTTCCGGCTGGAGGAGCGGCGCCGCCCGGTCGGGGTGATCGGCGCCAACTACGAGGCCCGGCCCAACGTCACCGTCGACGTCGCGTCCCAGCTCGTCAAGTCCCGCAACGCCGGGGTGTTGCGCACCGGCGGCGCGGCGCTGCGGTCGTCCATCGCGCTCGCCGACCACGTGATCTCACCGGCGCTCGCCGCGCACGGTCTCGACCCGGCCGCCGTGCAGCTGATCCGCGCCCCGGAGCGGGAGGCCGCGTACGCGCTGGTGCGTCAGCCCGGGCTGATCCCGTTGGTGATCCTGCGGGGCAGCGGCGAGACCACCCGCGCGTTGTCCCGGGAGGCCGCGACCCACGGCGTGCGCACGCTCGCCCACGCCGACGGCGGCGGCGTGATGTACCTCGACGCGGCCGCGGACCGGGACAAGGCGCATGCGCTGATCCGGCGCAGCGTGGATCGGCTCGGGGTCTGCAATCGACTCAACCTGCTGCTGATCGACCGGCGGGTCCACGACCAGTGGCTGCCCGAGATCACGGCGCTGCTGAGGGAGTTGGACATCACCCCGTCGCTGCCGCCGCACCCTCACGCGCGCGGCCACGAGTGGGCGCTCGACGATGGCAACGAGGCCATGGTCACGATCGACAGCGCCGTCTCGGCGGAGGACGCCGCGCGGATCGCCAACGACGAGACCTCGGGGCTCGGCGCGTGTGTGGTGACCGAGGACGCCGCGACGGCGGAGCGGTTCCTCGCCGGGTACCGGGGAACCGGCGCGTTCTGGAACGCCACCACCCGACTGATCGACGGCTTCAAGCTGCTCGGGGTGCCGGAGACCGGCATCAACGTCGACCACGTACCAGGTCCACGCGGCCCGGTCACGTTCCGCGACCTGTCCCTACGCCAGTTCGTCGTGACGCCTTCCTAGCTCGCGTTTTGTGGAGTTGGCTGCCTCACGTGCTCTTTTGACCGCCATTTAGCGGTAACCGGCGGTCAAGCAGAGGGGAAGCCTCCTAGCTGCTGCAGTTGGGTGTGGTGCTGCGACTCCGGGAGTTTGGCGCTGTCTAGTTCTTTGATTGCTGCTACGCCGCGTGCTGATGAGACCAGCCAGGCGCCGTCCGTGGACTCCAGCTCCGTGGGGCGGATCATCCGTTCCTCGGCGCGCCAGCCCAGCTCGTGCGCGTGATCCAGCAGATGGCGGCCGGTGGTGCCCGGGAGGATTCCGGTGCTGGTCGGCACCGTGCAGAACACGTCGCCGTCCAGCCACAGCAGCGTCGAGGTCGGCGCCTCCAGGGCGTACCCGTCGGCGGAGACCCACAACACGTCGTCGAGTCCCTGGCGCGCCGCCCAGCGCTGGGAGGCCATGTTCACGCCGTACGAGATGGACTTGACCCCGCCCAGCAGCCACGGCGCGTCGCCCCGCACCTGGGAGGAGACACCCAGCGTCGCGGTGGCGATCCGCAGCCCCTCGCGGCGCTGGCGCTGAAACTCCGCCGGGATCGGGTTGAGCGTCGCGTAGCAGGTGACCGGGCCGCCGGTCTCGGTGCCGCGGGTGCAGACCAGCCGGAGCGCGCCCTCGGCGCCGTCGGGCCACTCCGCGCGCGCCAGCGCCGCCAGCTCCACGAGCGCGGCTCGGGGTGGCAGCGGCACGTCCATGCGTGCCGCTGAGCGCTCCATCCGGTCGAGGTGGGCGTCGAACAGCCAGGGGCCGTCCGGCCGCAGATGCATGGTCTCGAAGACGCCGTCCCCGCGCAGCACGCCGAGATCGTCCGCGGGAAGGATCGGGGTTTCCGGATCCACCACGCCCTTGCCGAGCACCGCCAGCACACGTGTCATCCAGCGAGGGTAGCTCCGCGGCGCTGGCGGCACGTTCCGTGTCCCGACATATGATCGGCGTATGTCGGGTTCGTCGCTGGCGGAGGCGCTGCGCGCGCGGGGGTTGCGGCTCACCACCCAGCGGCAGTTGGTGTTGGACGCCGTCCGCCTGCTGGGCCACGCGACACCGGAGCAGATTCACGCCAAGGTGCGCCGCGCCGCTGCCGGGGTGAACATCACGACCGTCTACCGCACGTTGGAGCTGCTGGAGGATCTCGGGCTGGTCACCCACACGCACCTCTCGCACGGCCCGCCGACTTACCACACAGCGGGCGAGAAGTCCCACATCCACCTGGTCTGCCACCAGTGCGGCACCGTTGACGAGGCGCCGCGGTCCCTGCTGGAGCCGCTCGCGGTGAAGTTGGACGAGGAGCGCGGTTTCCTCGTGGACATTGGGCATGTGGCGCTGTTCGGGGTGTGCTCCCGGTGCGGCGACGCGCATGCGGAGGCCCCCGTGAGGGCGGCGTTTCGGAGGGTGGGTCGATGACGGCGGTGATGGCTGAGGGCGTTGACGCCGGGGTCCCGGCGCACTACGGCGACCCGATGCGGGAGCAGCGGACGCTCGCCGAGCGGGTCGGCGTGGTCGACCGTGGCAACCGCGGCGTCGTCGCGGTTCCCGGCGCCGACCGGTTGAGCTGGCTGCACGACCTCGCCACCCAGCATCTGGCCGGGCTGCGGCCGCATCAGGGGACGGAGACGTTGCTGCTCTCCCCACACGGGCACATCGAGCACCACGCGGCGGTGGTCGACGACGGCGAGACGGTGTGGCTCGACACCGAGCCCGGCGCGGCCGGCCCGCTGCTGGATTACCTGCTGAAGATGCGGTTCTTCGCCCAGGCGGAGCCCCGCGACGCCACCGACGAGATCGCGGTCCTGACCCTGGTCGGGCCGCTGGTCGACGACGCGACGACGGCGCTCGGGCTGGCCGAGCCGTTGCCGCCGGTCGGCGTGCTGGCGCCTCCCGGTCCGAAATTCCCGGCGGGCTCGGTGCCGGACCGCCCGACCGCGCGCTACCCGGCGGCGTCGCTGCCCGGCGGCGGCCTCGCGCGTCGGATGTCGCCGAGTCGGGTGGACCTCCTAACGCCGAGGTCCGAGGCGGAGCGCGTCGTCGGCGCCCTGCGGACGGCTGGGGCTCCGCTGTGCGGAATCTGGGCGTACGAGGCGCTGCGCGTCGCCGAGCGCATCCCCCGGTTCGGGCTGGACACCGACCACCGGGCGCTGCCCCACGAGGCCGGCTGGCTCGCCACGTCCGTGCACCTGGAGAAGGGCTGCTACCGGGGCCAGGAGACCGTCGCGCGGGTGCACAACCTGGGGCGGCCGCCGCGGCGACTGGTGCTGCTGCACCTCGACGGCAGCTCTGAGCAGCTGCCCGCGCCCGGCACGGACGTGGAGTCCGACGGTCGCCGGGTGGGCGCCCTCGGAAGCGCGGCGCGGCACTTCGAGCTGGGCATGATCGCGCTCGCGACGGTGAAGCGGAACGTGCCCGACGACGCGAGGCTGACGGTGGGCGAGGTCGCCGCAGCTGTCGACCCGGGAGTCTAGGCCCGACGTGTCCGACACGCGCGCTGCCCGAGGGAGCTGGCGGGCCCGGTTCCGAGCGCGCTGGGGCCTCGCCGCGCTGGCGGTGCTCGGCGCCGCGCTGACGGTCAAGGCGTTGCTCAGTGATCTGCTGCTGCTGGAGGTGTTCGTCGACGACGTCAAGAACGAGCAGGTGCGTCGCGGGTTCGCCGACTTCGGCGCGCAGGGAGTAGCCCTCGCGGTCGGGGTCGTGGTGGTCGCGCTGGTCACGGGGCTGGCGCTGGTGGCGCCGGGGCGGGCGCGCGCAGCGCTCTCGCTGCTCGGCCTGGGGCTTGTCGCCGCGCTCCTGGTCGATCTCGCGCTGATCGGCCTGTCGGTCATCGAGTCGCAGAACGCCGCCGCCGCGGACGTCGTGAGGGTGATGGCCACGTTGGACGGGCCGCCCCAGGATTTCGGCTTCCGGTCCTCGAGTCCCGCCCTGTACGCGGCCGGCAGCGCGCTCGGGCTCTTCGGTCTGGCGTTCGCCCAGCTGTCCCGGCCGGAATGGGGGGTGTGGACTCAGGCGGCGATCGGCGCGTTGCTGGGCCTGGTCGCGCTGCCCCTGCCGTGGGCACGGGGCTGGATCGCCACGGCGTCCGGCTACGAGACGAACCAGGTGTGGCTGTGGTCGCTCGGCGGCGACGGCTACGGCCCGATCCTGGAGCTGGCGGTGTTGATCGCGTTGGTGCTGGGAGCCCTGCGCGCTCCCGGGTACCGCCGGCACTGGTGGGCCATCGGCTCCGGGCTGGTGGCGACCTGGCTGTTCCTCAGCGTGCTGCTGGCCCAGGTGCGCGGCCACGAGGAGATCTACGCTCAGGGCGGGCAGCACGGGGCGGTGCTCGGGATGCAACCGACCGACGCGAACACGCTGCTGGCGGTCGGAGCCGTGCTGCTCGGAGTGGCGGCCGCGCGGGCCGCGTGGCACGGCCGCGGCGACGCTGGTGAGCCGACGCCGGGCGACCGGTGGCTGCCCCAGGCGCTGGACGAGCCGCTACGCCGCTGAGCGGCTCTGGGCCTGACCTCACCGCCGTGCCGTGCCGACTTCTGGCCGGCGTGGCGGCGTGGCGGCGCCTGGCGTGGCAGGATCGCCATCATGGCCAACGGCACCCTGATCACCGTCGCGCCGACCGGCGCGGAGTCCCGCAAAGCCGACGTGCCGGTCCTCCCGGTGACCCTGGAGGAGCTGGCCGGGACCGCGGAGGAGTGCGAGGCGCTCGGCGCCAGCGTGATCCACGTGCACATCCGGGACGACAGGGCCGAGCCGACGCTGGACCTGGGACGACTTCGCGACACCGTGGCAGCGGTGCGCGCCGAGACCCGCCTGATCGTGCAGCTGTCCACCGGAGGCGCCGTCACCGACCCGGAGTCCGATCGACTGCGCGTGCTCGACGCCCAGCCGGACATGGCCTCGTGCACGATGGGCAGCGTCAACTTCGGTGAGGATGTCTTCCTCAACCGGTGGGAGTTCATCGTCGCCCTGCACACGCGTATGCAGGAGCGCCAGGTGGTTCCCGAGTACGAGATCTTCGATCTGGGCCACCTGTGGTCGCTCGCCCGGCTGCTGGACCAGCACGGCCTGCCGCACAGCGGGCACGTGCACGTCGACTTCGTGACCGGCGTGCCGGGCGGGATGCCGGGCACCGCCGAGACCGTGGTCGCGGCGAAGCAGTTGGCGCGCGAGGTGTTGCCCGCGGACGCCACCTTCTCCGCCACCGGGGTGGGCCGCACGACGTTGCCGGTGATGCTCACGTCGCTGGCGGCCGGCGGTCACCTGCGGGTGGGGATGGAGGACACGCTCACGTACGCCAAGGGTCAGCCGGTGGAGAGCAACATGCAACTCGTGGCGCGCGCGGCCGGGTTCGCCCGGTTGGCGCAGCGGCCTCCGCTGTCCACCGACGAGGCCAGGGCGATGCTTCGACTCCCCGTGCCGCAACCCAACGCGGCCCCCGCCTAGGCCTGCGCCGGTTGGGGCTGGCCGGCGTGGCCGGCGATCCGCCGTGGTGTGCGCGCCGTCCTGTGGCGTGCCGCACTCTTGTTAGCGTTCCGCTTGCAGGAGTTAGCAGTGACGCCTAACGTGAAGTCATGGCAGCGTCACGGGACCTTGGTGAGTTCATCCGCGAACTCCGCAACGACGCACGCATCTCGTTGCGTCAACTCGCTCAACGGGCTGGGGTCAGCAACCCGTACCTCAGTCAGATCGAACGCGGGTTGCGCAAGCCCAGCGCCGAAGTGCTCCAGCAGATCGCGAACGCCCTGCGCGTCTCGACTCCGCTGATGTACCTCCGCGCCGGGTTGCTCGCCGAGCGGGAAGGCAAAGGGGTGCTCGCGGCGATCGCCGCCGATCCGGACCTCACAGACCGGCACAAGAAGACGCTGGTCGAGATCTACGAGGCGTTTCGGCGGGAGAACGCCCGGGCTCGCGGAGAGTCCGCCGAGGAGACCTCAGGCGAGGCGTACGACAGCGACGCCGAGCTTGCCTGGATCGCCTCGGACAGCGCATCCGACGTCCCGGACACCGCCGTCCCGAATTCAACCGAATCTGTCCCGAGTGAGGCGGCCGCCAAGCCCGCTCGGCCGGCAGCGAAGCGAGTAGTCAGGAAATCGGTCAAGAAGGCCGTGAGGAAGTCGGCGCGCTCGGCCGCCAAGCGCGCCGCCGACGCACCAGAGACAAGCGACCAGAAGGAGCAGAAGTGACCATGAAGAAGACCCAGTACGCCAAGCCCGTGTACGCTGTCGCCGCCGTCGGCGACCTGGCCGTCGAGCAGATCAAGAAGCTGCCCGAGACCGCCACCAGACTGCGTACCCGCGTCGAGAGCGAGTTCGGCGGCCTGCAGGACAAGGTCAAGCAGGTCGACCTGGCCGAGGTGCGGGGCAAGGTCCGCACCGAACTGGACGACCTCACCGGTCGGGTGAAGACCGAGGTGACCCAGTTGCGCGAGAAGGTCCAGGGCGCCCGGGCCAAGCGGGTCGAGAACATCGACAAGCTCCGCGCCAACGCCCAGGACACCGCGACCGGGCTCATGGACACCGCGCAGAAGCAGTTCAAGGTCGTCACCAAGCAGGCTGCCGAGGTGTACCAGGGCCTGGTGACCCGCGGCGCCAAGGTGCTCGGCAAGCCGGCCGATAAGGCCGTCGGGGCCCCGGCTCCGGCCGCGCCGAAGGCGACCAAGCCCGTCAAGACGACCAAGAAGGCCGCCAAGTAACTCGGCCCAGATCCGCCCACGTGGCGCTCCTCCCACCTCGGGAGGAGCGCCACGTAGTCTTTCCGGTATGGATGAAGCGGTCGTTTTCGTCTGGCCCATCGTCACCGCGATCGAGTTGACGCTGCTGGTTGTCGCGCTGACGGTCGAGGCCGTCGCGCTCGTGCACTGCCTGCTGCAACGCGCGGACGCCTTCTCGGCTGTGAACACGCTCTCCAAGGGGCTCTGGCTGGCCCTGCTCGGCGGCACGATGGCGCTCTCGCTGCTCTTCGCCCCCGGGCCGACCCGCATCTTCGGGCTGATCGCGATCATCGCCGCCCTCGTGTACCTGCTTGATGTGCGGCCCGCGATCCGCGATCTCTCGAGCGGCTCCAGCGGCTGGTGAGCATCGCTTGACCGTGATCCCACCGCCTGGTCGCCCGCCGCCGATTCCGTCCCCGCCGACCCGGCTGCTGGCCCTGCCGTCCGGGGTGCGTCTGGAGCACCTGGTCACCGGCTCCGGCGACCCGGTCACGCTGTTCCTGCACGGGCTCGGAGGCGGCATCGCCGACACCCGACCGCTCGGCAGCGGCGTGCCCGGGCGCAAGGTCTTCCTGCGGATGCGCGGGCACGGTCGCTCGTCAGCTCCCGGCGGTCGGTGGTCGTACGCGGACCTCGCCGCCGACGTGGCCGCCGTCGCGGACGCGGTGGGAGTCTCCCGGGCGCTCGGCGTCAGTCTCGGCGCCGGGGCGCTGTGCCGGCTGGTCGCGGACGAGCCTGCGCGGTTCGAGCGGCTGGTGTTCTTCCTCCCGGCCGTGTTGGACACGCGCCGCGCCGCGCCGGCCCGGGCCCGGCTCACCGCTCTGTCCGACGCGATCGCGTCCGGCTCAGCGGACGCGGTGGCCGAGGCGGTCGCCGTCGAGGCGCCACCGGAGGTGCGTGGAACCGCTGCCGCGCGGGCGCTCGCAGCGCAGCGCACGGCGGCGCTGTTGGACGGCGGCCTGTCCGACGCTGTGGCGAGCTTGGTCGACCAGGTCCCGGTCTCCGACGCGTCGGCGCTGCGGCGGGTCGCCGCGCCGGCCCTGGTGCTGGCCTGCCGAGGCGACGACCTGCATCCGGTCGAGGTCGCGGAGCGGCTCGCGGCCGCGCTGCCCTCCTCAACCCTTCACGTGTACGACGAGCCCGGCGTGCTCTGGACCCGGCGCGCCGACCTGCGGAGCCGGATCTCAGAGTTCCTGGCGAACTGACCGTCTCCGCGGTGCGACGCGTGATCCGGCCGCGTCGCAGCGAAACCCACGACCGCTGTGGCGCGTGTATGGCGAGAAGGTGTCGTTCCAATGAACGCGAAACGGGGGAAGGCATGCGTGTCAATGGACTAGCCGCGCTGGTCGCGGTAGCGCTGGGTGGCGCGGTGGCTCCGATGTCGGGGGTCGCTCTGGCCGAGACGTCCGGGACCGCCCTCGCGGCGGCGCAGTGCTCGCCGGGAGGCCCGGACTTCGACGGGGACGGCTGCGCCGACCTGGTGGTCGCGGACCCGGACGCCACGGTATCCGGCACGTCCCGGGCCGGTCGGATCAACGTCTTGTACGGCGCCGAGTCCGGCGCCGGCGTCCGCAGTCTGCTGTTCCAGGGGCAGCCGGGAGTCGCCGGCTCCCCGGAGGCCGACGACAGGTTCGGCGCTGCGGTCCGCGCCGCGCGGATCAACAACGACCCGTACACCGATCTCGTCGTCGCGACCCCCACGGAGGACGTGGGCAGTGCGAACGACGCCGGGATCATCCAAGTGATCTTCGGGTCGGCGGAGGGACTCGGCGGCGGAGCTCCCAGCCTGACGGTGCGGCAGGGCCTGCACGGGGTGCCCGGCACGCCTGAGGCGGGCGACCGGTTCGGCGCCGGGCTCGCCGTCAACACCACCACCGGTGAGTCGTGGCCCGCGCCCGCTGTGGCGTACGGCGCGCCGGGTGAGGACATCGGGAGCACCAGCAACGCCGGCGCGGCGGGTCTGGTGGCGTTCGACCCCGCCACGGGGACGGTGTCGGCGGCCCGCGCCATCACCCAGGACAGCCCCGGCATCGCCGGCAGCGTGGAGGCGGGTGACCGGTTCGGCGCGGCGGTCGAAGTGTTCCAGGGCCCGGGCGGCTTCTTCTGCGACGTCACCGGGGCGAAGGGCTTCACGCTGGTCGTGGGGACGCCTGGCGAGGACTTCGGCGCTGTCCGGGATGTCGGAATGGTGCATCTGGCCAGGGATCTGGCGAAGGACACCCCGCTGTCACAGGACGCGCCGGGGGTGGGCGGCGTCGGCGAGGCCGGCGACCAGTTCGGCGCGAGCCTGGCGCTCACCTCGTTCTGCGAGCATGACGGCCCGTCGCACGTGACGCTCGCCGTCGGTGTGCCGGCCGAGGACATCGGCTCGACCCGCGACGCGGGCGCGGCGCATCTGTTCCGCACCGATGACGACGAGCTTCCGCTGCCTGAGCGGTGGAGCGCCAGCCAGAACACCACCGGGGTCGCCGGCACGGCCGAGGCGGGCGACCGGTTCGGATCGCTGGTCGCGCTGGGCGGGCCGTGGCGTGACGACATCGGTGAGCCGGTCGTGGTCGGTGTCGCGGGCGAGGACATCGGCGCCGCCGGCGACGCGGGCGCTGTGCAGGTCTTCGGCGATGCGACCAGCGACCCCGGGAACGGTGACGTGTTCGTCTCCCAGGCGCATGCTGGCGAGTCGCCCGAGGCCGGAGACCATTTTGGGGCCGCGGTCACCACGCGCGGCGACTACCTGTACGTCGGGGCGCCGGACGACGTGACGTATTCGAGCGGCGCCGTGCATGGGATCCTCTGGCCGAGTCTGTTCGGCCCTGAGGGGCATCAGTTCTTCGTGCCGGGCGTGGACGGCGTTCCCGCCGACGCCACCAGGTTCGGGGCGGCGTTGGCGTAGCGGCTGAGTCTGTCCGCACCCGGCAACGGCGCCGGGTGCGGACAGGCGTCGGCGGGTGCGGATAGGTTGGACAGCATGGGCATTGAGCACCAGCATGGGCGTACCCACAGACTGGACTGGGAAGACCCGACGCTGCGGGAATGGGACTGCACGGTGCTGGCCGCCGACCCCGAGCAGGGGATCGTGCTGGACCGATCCGCGTTCTACCCGGGCGGCGGCGGCCAGCCACCGGATTACGGGGTGCTGCTGTGGCAGGGCGTGCAGACCCGGATCGTGGGTGTGCGCAAGGGCGACGATTTCTACCTGATCCCCGCGGAAGGCGATCCGCTGCCGCCGGTCGGGGCCGCGGTGCACGGCGCGATCGAGGACGAGCGGCGCACCCGCCTGATGCGCACTCACTCCGGTTTGCACGTGCTGGGCGGCGTGGTGTTCCGGGACTTCGGCGCGCTCGTGACCGGCGGCAACATGGAGCCCGGCGAGGCGCGGATGGACTTCAACCTGCCCGAGCCGCCGCAGGGTTTCAAGCAGACCATCGAGGACCTCGTGAACGCCGAGATCGAGACGAACCGCTCCATCGGGGCGCGCATCCTGCCGCGGGACGAGGCGCTCGCGATCCCGGACATCATCCGCACCCAGACGAACCTCATCCCCGAGGGCGTCGAGGACATCCGGATCATCGACATCAACGGCCTCGACGTGCAGGCCGACGGCGGCACCCACGTCGCCTCCACCAAGCAGATCGGCCGCATGACCGTGGTGAAGGTGGAGAACAAGGGCCGGCAGAACCGCCGCATCCG
>WHSM01000575.1 GCA_009380105.1 Micromonosporaceae bacterium | reverse complement strand
GGGAAGCTCGCGCCACGCGTCCAGCCCGTAGGCCTCGATCTCGCAAGGGTCGGTCACGGGCCGGCTGAGCAGCAGACCCGGATTGCGGAACTCATGCCATTCGCGGCGCGGGGAATTCACGCCCTACAGGGTACGGCCGCGCGGGCACGCGGCGGTTATGCAGGGTGGCCGTCCCGTCCTGCGAGAAGCGGCTGTTCTCTCCGCAATGTCTCCGTTGCCCGAGATGTCGGTCACTCGTTGTAGCGGACGTGGCGGAGAACATCCCGGATCTAGCGACTTTTCGACTTCACAAGGTGATCGACGACATCGACATCGACGGCGTGCCCGTGCCGGGCCTGCGCGGCCACTTCTACCGCCGCGCCGGCCGCGGGCGGCTGGAGTCCGTCGGCGTCTACAGCTACGCCGACGCGGAGCTGTTCATGGCGTGGGGGTACGTGGGGGAAGAGCACTGCCGGTTCACCGCTGTCCGCCGCGACGACGGCAGCTGGGCGGAGCCGTACACCGGCTGCCCCAAGGTGAGGGTGCTGCGCGCCGAGAGCGACGAACGAGCGGTGACCGGAGTGGAGCTGCTCGACGCCAGGTGATCAGCGGGCGTCGGCCTCGGAGACGGCCGGGACCGGGGCCGCGGCGTGGCGCGTGAACCACAGCGCGGCGGCGGTCAGCCCCAGCGCGGAGACGAGCACCGCGGCGTGCAGGCCCGGGTCGAGGATCGGCGTGAAGCCGGCCAGCGCGACCGGCGCCTGCACCAGCGCCACCAACGCCAGCAGCAGCACGCGGCGCTCGCCGCCCCACAGGTACGTGGTCCACAGCGGCGCGGTGATCACCGCGAGGGTGAGCACGTCGAGCGCCAGGTGCAGGTAGGGCCGCGCCACGCGGTCGTGAGCGAAGCCGTAAGCCGGAGCCGAGAAGACGGACAGGGTCAGGGTGGCCAGCACTGCCACTGCTGCTGCGCGTCGCATGGTTGATCTCCTTCCGTAGCGCTTCAATTACTTTCAGTAATCACGATACGGAACAGGCGGAACAAAACGGAAGGGTCAGCGGCGAGTCGCTGCTCAGGTGTATTCGGCGGCGATCTCCCGCGCGCGGTCCCGGGCCGCCGCGAGCGCGTCGATCAACGCCGCGCGCACCCGGTGCCGCTCCAGCTCCACGACCGCGTTGATCGTGGTGCCCGCCGGCGACGTCACAGCCTCTCGCAACGTGACCGGGTGCTCCCCCGAGTCGCGCAGCATCACCGCCGAGCCGATCGCCGCCTGCACGATCAGGTCATGCGCCACCTGGCGCGGCAGGCCGAGCAGAATCCCGGCGTCGGTCATCGCCTCCACCAGGTAGTAGAAGTACGCCGGCCCCGAGCCCGACAGCGCGGTGACCGCGTCCTGCTGCGACTCCGGCACCCGGATGGTGCGCCCCAGCGGCGTGAACATCTCTTCGGCGAGGGTCAGGTGCTCCCCCGTGGCGTGGCTGCCCGCGGAGATCGCGGTCATCGCCTCGTCCACGAGCGCGGGGGTGTTCGACATCACCCGCACCACCGGGGTCTCCGGCGCCAGGCGCTTCTCGAAAAACGCCGTCGGCAACCCGGCGCACATCGAGATCACCACCTTGTCGGCGGGGATCTTCGCCGCCAGCTCCTCCAGCAACGCCGGGGCGTCCTGCGGCTTCACCGCGATCACCACGACCTCCGCGGCGGCGAGCGCCTCGACGTTCGGCAGCACTCGGATGCCGTACCGCTCGCGGAGCTGCCCCGCGCGCTCGTCCCGGCGCGCTGTCGCGATCAGCTCCGACGCCGGCCAGCCCGCTCGCAGCAGACCGGAGAGCATCGTCTCGCCCATCTTGCCCGCGCCGATCACAGCGACGGTGTGCACACCTCGAGCCATGGTTCTCACCCTAGTCCGGGCGCCCCACCGGCTAGCCGAAGAGCACCTCGGCCTCTTCGTAGCGCTCCATCGGAACGGTCTTCAGCTCGCGGGTCGCCTCTTCCAACGGCGCCCGGATGATCTCCGTCCCCCGCAGCGCGACCATCTTGCCCCAGTCCTGGTCGTGGGCCGCTTCGATCGCGTGCAGCCCGAAGCGGGTCGCGAGCACCCG
>WHSM01000373.1 GCA_009380105.1 Micromonosporaceae bacterium | reverse complement strand
TGCGGGGTCGGCGCGCGATGCTCGACGACCCGTTCGCGCTGCTGTCGACACGCTGGCTGGTGGAGCGGCTGGGGTGCCGGGCGGTCGTGCTGGTGCGCGACCCGGTGTCGCTGGTCGGGAGCTGGCAGCGGCTCGGCTGGACGGCTGACCTGTCCGCACTGTTGGCGCAGCCGCTGCTGGCGCGGGACCTGCTGTCCGACGACGAGGTCGCATCCCTGCGGTCGATGATCGGCTCCCCGGACGAAGTCGCGCGGATCGCGACGCTGTGGCGGGTGGCCTATGGCGTCGTGCAGCAGTGCTTCGCGGACCTGCCCGGGGTGCGAATCCAGCCGTACGAGGACCTCGCCGCCGCGCCCGCCCTCGGCTTCGCGGAGCTGTACGACTTCTGCGGCCTTCGCTGGTCCTCCCGTGTGGCTGACACCGTGCGCGCCGCGACCACGGGCGGCACCGGCTCGGACGAGGGCTCGCATCGCTGGTCGCTGCGATTCGGCCTGTCCAAGACCGCGTTCCGCCCCATGGACTCCCGCACCATGCTCACCGCCGCCAGTCGCCTGCCCGAGGCCGACGCCAACCAGGTCCGCGAACTCACCGCCGACTCCGCTGCCGATCTCTACCCCGCGATCCGTGTCTGATCGCCTCACCGCCCCAATGGCATCAGGACTGGAGCAGGCGCTCAAGATCTCGTTCCCAGTGAAACCGACAGATTGGCCACGTCGCACAGGGTCACGTGCTCATGGCTCAGCCTTTCCGTAGGCCTACCTAGCGTTCGCTTGTGTTGAGCAGCAACCAAGTGTCAGGCGGGAGATCCGCCGGAGCCGGCGGGGGTACCGATCGCTTCTCTTCCCGCCATGCCGTACCGACCGCCGTCGTCGCCGCACGCCGCCAGAACCGCGCGGCACCTGCGTTTTCCTCCTGAAACGCGATGGCCCACGGTCCGGGCCACCGGGCCACGAGGAGGTCATGGGCAGCTCTGTTGCCGACGCCCTGCCTGCGTAATGCGCGAACGACGAAGAAGGCGAAGACGGACATCGCCTGATCTGGAAGCCGGCGAGTGAGTGCGAACCCTGCCAGGGTCGCCCCGTGATAAATGAGGTGGGCATGGCGGTCTGGCTCGCTGAATAACAGCGCTAGCTTGTCGAAGGCGAGCGTGCCGTCGCTCCTCGGCATATATCCGCGGAACTCTGACAGGTCGTGTCGGTAGAGCTGCCCTAGGCGTTCGACCACGAGTCGAGACTCCTCGGTCACGTTCCGCACGGTCACAGGCAAGGGGGACGTTTGTAGAGCGCTCACCGCCCCACCATGCCAGATCAAGCACGTCCAGGTGCCGGCTTCTGGACGGCACTGGGTTTGTGGAGTCTGTACAGAACTGGCGACTTAACGTCTGGCTCATCGACGACCCTTCGTGACCACTATGTGGCGTGGGGCTTGGACTGCTGTTGCGCCTGCCGGGTGATCGTCCTTGCCCAGGCCGTGATGGGTGTCGGCAGCTTCGGCTGAGGCGCCCAGGCCTTTGGCAAGGCTGTGGAAACCCCGCCGCAGCGATGAGCCAGTTCCACCGGTCGGCCTGTTCGGGGTGGCGGGTCGCCGGGGTGATCCACGCGGGTTGCTTGTTCGAGAATCGGAAGCTGTGCTCGGTGCGGACACATCGGCCGCGCTCAGCGGCGTGTCGCAGGCTGAGCCGCGGATGAGACTCCTTTTAACGCGGGCTGGTTGAACCCATCAGCGCGGTGGTGAGGAGGTGGGTGGCGTGGGGAAGGTCGTGGATCAGGTAGCGGGTGAAGAGGCGGCGGGGTTCGGTGGCTAGGCGGTGCAGCCATTCGAGGCCGGCGCGGCGCATCCAGATCGGGGCGCGGCGCACTTCGCCGGCGACGAAGGCGATGGAGGCGCCGCAACCGATGAACCAGCTGCCCGGCAGCTCTCCGACCAGTTGCGCGATCAGCCGTTCCTGGCGGGGGAAGCCGAGGCCGACGAAGACGAGGTCGGGCTTGGCGGCCTTCACCGGCGCGATCGCGTCGGCGATGCCTCCGGCGGTCGAGTCGAACCCGTACGGCGGGCTGTCGGCGCCGGCCAGTCGCAGCCCGGGGTGCCGGGTGGCCAGCACTTCGGCCGCGCGCTCCGGCACGCTGAGGCCGCCGTTGACGCCGGGCGCGCCGCCGAGCAGGTAGATCGAGCGACCATCGCGGGCCGCCATCGCGGACAGTGACCAGATCAGGTCGGAGCCGGCGACCCGCTCCGGCAACCGTGGCCCGTGACCGCGCCGCGCCGCGAGCCGGCTGGCCCAGACCAGCGGCATCCCGTCGGCGAGCACCAGCGAGGCCCGGGCCACCAGCGCCTGCGCGTGCGGGTAGCGGCGAGCCTGGCGCAGGATGTCCACGTTCGGGGTGACGATCCAGCCGCCGTCGCCGCAGTCGAGCGCGGCCGCGACGTGCGCCACGACGTCGGCCTCTGTCATCGGATCGAAGTCGACGCTGCCGACCCTGACACGGGACGCGGCGCGACGGGCGGAGCCGCCCCGCGCGGCGCTACGCGAAGCGGCACGAGAGGCGGCGCGAGAGGCAGCGGCGTTGGAGGTCGCGTTTCGCTGTGAGTGCACGGCGCGTAACTTAGCGTGTCAGATCGGCCGGCGTGCGATTTTTGGCAAATCACCCCGAAGACGGATCTACCACCCGGCCTCACTCGTTGTACGGGCGAGCGATGAGGAGGCCCAAGGTTGTTTCATGATCAGGTGCGGGTGCTGTTCCTCGGCGGCCTCGGACGCAGCGGCACCACACTCTTGGAGCGAATCCTGGGACAGCTTCCCGACGCCTGCCCACTGGGCGAGGTCGTGCACCTCTGGCAACGCGACCTCAAGGACTGCGAGCGCTGCGCCTGCGGCGCGGCGTTCTCCGACTGCGACTTCTGGCGCCGGGTCGGCGAGGTCGCGTACGGAGGCTGGGACGCCGTCGACGTGGACCGCGTCCTATGGCTCAAGGCCACTGTGGAGCGCACCCGTCACATCCTCAGGCTCGCCGGCTCGCGACTCGCGCCCGGCCACTACGACCTCGTCCGCGAGTACGCCTCGCACTACGGCCGCGTCTACGCCGCCGCCGCCGAGGTCTCCGGCGCCCGCGTGGTGATCGACTCGTCCAAGCACCCGTCGCTGGCGTACTGCCTGCGCTGGGCGCCGGACATCGACCTGCACGTGGCGCACATGGTGCGCGACAGCCGGGGCGTGGCGTACTCATGGACGAAGACAGTGCGCCGCCCCGAAGCCGCCGGCGACACGATGACGCGCTACCACCCTGCCCGCTCCGCGTTGTTGTGGAGCGCGCACAACGTGGCGCTGGACCGGCTCGGCCGCTGCGGCGTGCCGGTGCGCCGGATCCGGTACGAGGACCTCGCCAAGGACCCGGTGGCGGCGACCAAGGAACTCGCCGAGTTCGCCGGGATCGACGCCGGCCCGCTGGACTTCCTCAGCGCCGACGCCGGGGCGGTGCACGCCGAGCTCACCGCCCAACACAGCGCCGCGGGCAACCCGATGCGCTTCCACACCGGCCGGATTCCGCTGCTCGCCGACGAGGCGTGGCGGACAGGTCTGCCGGTGAGCCACCAGCGGCTCGTCGGCGCGTTGACCTCACCCCTGCTCCGGGCCTACGGCTATCTCAAGTGACGTGGTGAGGACGATGACAGCAGAGCACTGGCCCTCGGTGGGCGTGGTGATCCCGACCCATCACCGACCCGAGACGCTGCTACGCGCGCTCCGGTCGATCCTGGCGCAGGACTACCCGGGACGGCTGCGCGTGGTCGTGGTGTACGACGGCGGCCGCCCCGACTTCATGCTGGCCGGCGCCGGGGTGCGCCCGGTGATGGTCCTCGGCAACGCCCGCCGACCGGGTCTCGCCGGCACCCGCAACACCGGCATCCTGGCGCTGGACACCGACCTGGTGGCGTTCTGCGACGACGACGACGAGTGGCGCCATGCGAAGCTGACCGAACAGGTGCACGCGTTGATGGCCGAGCCCGCGGCGGAGTTCGCCAGTTGCGCGATCGAGGTGGAGTACGCCGACCGGGTCAATCCGCGGCTCGCGGGCACGTCCCGGGTCAGCCTGGCCGACCTGATCCGCTCCCGGATGTCGATGCTGCACTCGTCGACCTTCCTGATCTGGCGGGACGCGCTGCGCGAGACGATCGGCCTGGTCGCCGAGGACGCGCCCGGCAGCCAGAACGAGGACTGGGATCTGCTGCTGCGGGCCGCCCGCCGGCACCCGATCGTGCACGTCGACAAGCCGTTGGTGCGGGTCTACTGGAGCGGCGGCTCGCGGTTCGCG
>WHSM01000173.1 GCA_009380105.1 Micromonosporaceae bacterium | reverse complement strand
GAACGCACAACGTGGCCACGTTCGCTGAGGGCGCGTACCAGAGCGAGCCGAATTTCGGTGTCGTCCTCGATTAGTAGGACTTTCCCCATACCGACGAAACTACTGGCTCGGGCAGAATGGCGTCCGTGCGACGTGCCGCGGGACCAATGCTGGTTGCTTGGCTACTCGCCACTCTCAGTGCTGTCGGGGTGGCGTGGGTCGCTGTGCATCCCGCGGCAGAGCAAGGCTTCGCGGACCGCCCTCCTGTGCCGCAGCCCGGTGTGTTCGCTCCGGCTCCCGACGAGGGGTCCGCGGGCGGCGACGACAGCGTCTCCGCGCGTCCCGGCCAGGCGGGACGCAAGCCGGCCGCCCCCGAGTCACGCAAGCCGTCGGCCGACCCGTCACGCACCGGTCTCCCGTCGGTGTCCCCACCCGTCTCACCCACGTCGAAGCCTCCGACGACCAGGCCGCCGACTGGCCCGCCCACCTCGCCGCCGACCAGCGACGATCCGGGCACCGTGTACCGCTCGGCCCAGTCCCAGGGCGGCCGCGCGACCTTCGAGTACGACAAGTCAGGCGACGTGTATGTGGTGAGCGCCAGCCCGCAGCAGGGTTGGCGGGTCAGCGCGTACCGGTACGACCACGACTGGGTGGTCGTCGAGTTCGAGGTCTACGACCACATCTCGACCGTCCACGCCTACCTGCACCAGGGCCGCGCGACCATCGAGGTCATCGAGGAGAGCTACTAGGGTCGGCCCCCGTCAGAGGCGGGCGAGCGCCTCACGCAACGGATCCAGCCCGATCGATCCCAGGTCCAGCGCCTGCCGATGGAACTCGCGCAGATCGAAGTCCGTCCCGCCCCGGCGCTCGGCGTCCGCCCGCGCCTGCAGCCAGATCCGCTCGCCGACCTTGTACGCCGGCGCCTGCCCCGGCCAGCCCAGGTACCGGTCCAGCTCGTACCGCAGCTCCTCGACCGGCATCCGGCCGTGCGCCAGCAGGAACTCCCACCCCAGCTCTGGCGTCCACCGCTCGCCGTCGTGGAAGCCGGCGCCGTGCGGGATCGGCAGCTCCAGGTGCATGCCGATGTCGATGATCACCCGGGTGGCGCGGAAGCCCTGGGCGCAGAGCATGCCCATCCGGTCGCCCGGATCGTCCAGATGGCCCAGGTCGGCCATCAGGCGCTCGGCGTACAACGCCCAACCCTCGCCGTGACCGGACACCCAGCAGAGGCTGCGCTGCCACCGGTTCAACAACTCACGCCGGTACGCCGTCTGCCCGATCTGCAGGTGATGCCCGGGCACGCCCTCGTGGTAGACGGTCGTGGTCTGCTGCCAGGTACTGAACTCGTCGACCCCGGAGGGCACCGACCACCACATCGCGCCCGGGCGGCTGAAGTCCTCGCTCGGGCCGGTGTAGTAGATGCCGCCGGTGCTGGTCGGCGCGAGGCGGCACTCGATCCGGCGCACCGGCTCCGGGATGTCGAAGTGGGCGCCGTCCAGGTCGGCGATCGCCTTGTCGGCGAGCTCCTGCATCCAGTCCCGGAACGCCTCCTTGCCGGAAATGCGCCGCGCCGGGTCCGCCTCCAGGGCCGCGATCGCCTCGTCGATCGAGGCTCCCGGCCGGATCAGGCCCGCCACTTTCCGCATCTCGGCCTCGATCCGGGCCAGCTCCTCCCAGCCCCAGGCGGACGTCTCCTCCAGGTCCACGGCGGCGCCGAGGAAGTAGCGTGACTGCAGCGCGTACCGGTCCCGGCCCACAGCGTCCTTGGCGGGCGCGTCGGCGAGCAGCTCGTCGGTGAGGAACTGCCCGAACCGGGCGGTCGCCTCCGCGGCTGCCGCGGCGGCCTGGTCCAGCTCGGCGCGCAGCGCCCCGTCAGCCCTCAGACCGGCGACCAGCGCTCCGTACACGTTGTCCTTGGCGGGGTCGGCCCAGTCGGCGGCCTGCTTGGCGCATGCGATCACCTGTCGGCGGGCCGAGACCCGCCCGTCGGCCGCCGCGGCGCGCAGGGTCTCCCGGTGGGCGGCGAGCGCGCCCGGGACCAGCTTCAACCGGCGGGCGATGGCGGCTACCGCGGCCTCCCCGCCGGTCGGCATCAGGTCGAACACGCCACGCACGTCCTGCAGTGGGGAGTCGATCACGTTCAAGGCGCTCGTGGTCAGGCCCGCGTCGTGCAGCTCGACCCGCAGACCCAGCCGCTCCCGCATCGCCTCGACCGCGACCCGCTCCTGCTCGTCGCGCGGTGTCTGACCGGCCAGCGCGGCGAGCGTGCGCCGGTCCAGGTCGGCCCGCTCGGCGTAGCCGTCCGCGGAGAGGTCGGTCATGGCGTCGTCGTGCCCGGCGATTCCGGCGAAGGTGGCCAGCAGCGGGTCCCGCTCGGCAAGCTCCTCGACGTACGTGTCGGCGATGTCGTGTATGCGCGTCACGGCCTGGACCCTACGTGAGACTCGCGATCCAGCCGCACACGGTTTCCTGGTATTTGAAAATTCTATGACATGAAGGGTGCGATGGCATTGCCCCGATTTATGCCACTCGATAAGGTCGTCGGGCAGTTGACTCGACCTTCGGGCCGACGCGCCGGGAGGCAGCGGGGGAGAGCTGTCGTAGGGGGATGCGCGGCAACGACCTTCCGGGGCCACTCGTTGCCAGCCAGATTCTGCACGGTCCCGGCGGGTTTCGGTGGGGAGGATCGCGCGTTGACCACGTTCCGCGCCGCGCTTGCGGTGGTGTTGCTCGGCGGCTATTGGGCGGCCCGCGTGCTCGTGCCCACAGTGCTGGCCGTCACGACCGCGCTGCTCTGGTCGACCGCGCCCGGCTGGGGCGCCGCGGCGCTCACCGCGATCACGCTGCTCGCCGTCACGCTCGGGGTCCGCGCCGCTCGCGTGGTGCGCGGATGCCTCCACCGGGAGCCGGTCGGAGCTGTGGTGGCGCCCATCGGCGAGTCCGTGCTCTGGCGCGAGGCGCGCGCCGCGTCCGCCCGACTCGGCGTGCGGTGCCCGGAGGAGATCCGGATCGGCGACGAGTCCGCCTTCGAGGTGTGGGAGCAGCCGGGAAGTCTCGGTCTGGTCGCCGGCCCGCGCCACCTCTGCGTCGGGCTGCCGTTGCTGGCCGGCCTCACCGCGCCGCAGTTGCGATCGCTGCTCACCCACGAGCTGGCCCACGACTCCCGCGAGGCCGGGCGGCTTCCCGCCGTCTGTCACCGGACTCGCGCCGCTCTGGGGCGCGCGCTGGACCGCCGGCCCCGCGCCGAGGCGTTGGTCTTCGCTTTCTGGGCGCGGCTGTTCCTGGCGCTCGAAGCGCCGGTGAGCATCGGACAGGAGCGGCGCGCGGACCGCGCCGCGGTGTGGGTGAGCGGCAGGTCGGCCGCCGCTGCCGCCTTGCGGGAGCTGCCCGTGCTGGCGTTGGCATGGCAGCGGTACGTCACAGAAGTGATCGCCCCTGCCGCGAGCGCCGGATACGCGCCACTGAGCCTGTCCGACGGGTTCGGCCACTCGTGCGCCTCATGGAGAGACGAGCTGGCGGCGCTGCGCGCCTCGCCGCCGGAGGAGTCACGGGAACGGTGGGACGCGCATCCCGCGCGGGTGGAGCGGCTGCACGCGATCGACGTGGTGCCGGAGCCGCGTCTCGGCTCCGGCCCGGCCCTGCCAGGCGAGATTCTCACGTTGCGTCCGACGTCCGCGGCGGCGGTGCGTCAGGTGGAAGGCGAGCTGCTCGGCGAGCAGGTGCGCCGGGTGCCGTGGGAGGAGTTCCAGGCCATCACCGCGAGTCAGCCACTTCGCGATGAGGTGACCCAGCTCTACCGCGCGGCCGCTGCCGCGGCGCGGATCGAGGGCCCGGCAGGGCTGGACACGGTGCTGCGCCTGCTGGAGGAGCGCCGGGCGGACGACATGGTCGCCGGGCTGGAGCCGCCGAGGCGGGCCACCGCGCGGCGGCTGCTCGCGGTGGCGTTCTCGCAGGCCGCGGTCGACGGCGGCTTGGCGCGCTGGCGGCGCGCGGAGTCCGGCGCCCTGCGGGTGGTGCGCCCCGACGGCGGCGCCGTGCCGGTCGAGGAGTTGGCGGCGCGAGCGATCGCGGATCCGGACACCGTGTCAATGGTGCGCGACGTGTTGCGCCTGGTGGGCCACTCCCGAACCGACCAGTTCGTCTAGGCCGGGCGGATCGCCGTGACTGTGTGCCGGTTACGGGCTACTGCTGTGAGCCAGCCGCCCGCGCGGCCTAATGCCAGCAGGTGGTCGGCGGTCGCCGGCAGTTCTGTGGTCGGGCCGGCGGTTGGTGGCCAGTTGCTCCGCGCCGTGTGACCGGGGACCAGCCAGTTGCGCACCGCCGCGATCGGGTCAGGCGACGTCAGCCGGGCGCGCGCCTCGGCAAGGGCGGCGATCATGTCGTCCAGGGCCGGCACGAGCGCCGGGGCGTTCCCGCCGCACATCGCCGCGACCAGCGCGGGTGGGCTGGCCGCCACACGGGTGCCGTCCCGGAACGAGCCGGCGGCGAGCGTGCCGGGCAGCCCGGAGCCGCCCGCGGCCGCGATGGCGCAGGCCGCCAGATGGGGCAGGTGACTGATCGTGGCGACAGCGGTGTCGTGCTCGGCCGCGGTCACCGGCGTCACCCGGGCTCCCAGCGCGGTGACCGTTTCCGCGACAGTGAGCCAGTCGTCGAGCGGCACGGCGTCGCCGGCCGGCTCAGACCGGCGGCCCGGCTCGGGCAGGCACAGCGCCCACACCCGATCGGTGAACAGCGTCGGGTCGCTCGCGGCGAAGCCGGACACCTCCTTGCCGGCCATCGGATGGCCGCCGATGTGCCGGGCGTCCGGCAGGTGAGCGGCGACCAGTTCGGCGACAGGGCCCTTCACCGATGTGACGTCGGAGACGATTCCCGTGAAACCGGCGTGGGCGAGCTCGTCCAGCACGGCGCTGGCCGCGGGCAACGGCACCGCCAGGACGGCTAGATCCGTGTCGGCTGCCGCGTCGGCCACCGAGTCGGCGACCCGCCATGCGACCTTCCCGGTGGGGGCATCGCTCGCGGCTTCTCGGGCGGCGGCGCGGGTCGCCGGGTCGGCGTCGTACCCACAGGTCGGGTAGCCCGCCCGAGCCAGCGCGCGCAGCAGTGAGCCGCCGATGAGACCTAGCCCGAGCACGGAGACGGTGAGCATGCGCTTATCTTCGCCTGTGACCGTCCGTGGCCAGGGCAGCAGGTCCGCAGATCACCGGGCGTATCCTTTTCGCCACATTTGCGTTGAATAGGAGGCAATACCCGGGGGAGCGGCGAGGAGAGCGCCATCATGCTCATGCGAAACACCCTGGTGGCGGCCCGCCACCGTGGCGTCATCTTCGGAACCGCCCTGACGGCGCTCACCGCGCTGTGGATCGCTGTCGCCGGGCCCGCCAGCGCGCTGGGTGTCCCCGACCGCCCCCAGTCGAGCGTTGCCTTCAACGCCGAGGTGCGCGCGGTGGCGTACCACCAAGATGTGATCTTCGTGGGTGGCCGCTTCACGGCGGCGCGGGACGGGCAGACTACCCCGCAACGCAGCCGACTGGCAGCCGTCAGCGCCTCCGACGGGGCGTTGCTGGACTGGGCGCCGCGGACCGACGGCGCGGTGCAGGCGATCGCGGTGGCCGGCGACAGCGTCTACCTCGGCGGCGACTTCGGCCGCGTCAATGGCGAACGCCGTGAAGGGCTGGCGAAGGTGCACGCCGAGACCGGCGAGTTGGACGAGGACTTCGCACCCGCCGTCGGCGGCCGGGTGCTGGCGCTCGAAGCGGCGCACGACCGGCTCTACGTGGCCGGCTCCCTCTACGAGATCGACGGCGCGAAGCGCGGCAGCGCCGGGGCCGTCGCGCTGGACACCGGCGCCCTCGACGAGGACTGGCGTCCGGACATCGAAGGCAGCGTGCGCACCATCGCGGCCGACTCCTCCCGCGTCTACCTCGGCGGCTCGTTCTCCGAGCTGAACGGCTCGGAGAAGCACGGGAAGCTGGCCGCGGTCGATCCCGCGACAGGCGGGACGGACACCAGCTTCGCGCCCAAGGTGTGGATCATGGTCCGGGATCTCGCCGTGACCTCGGGCCAGGTGTACGGGGCGCTCGGCGGCGAAGGGGGGCGGCTCGCCTCGTACGGCTCCGACGGCACCGAGCAGTGGGCCGTGACCGCGGACGGCGACTTCCAGGCGGTGACCGTCCTCGGCGAGACGATCTACGCCGGGGGCCATTTCACCGAGGTCTGCAACACGGCGCGGACCGGCCCCAACGGTGACTGCGTGGACGGCTCGGAGCCCCGGGGCCGGCTCGCCGCGGTCGACGCCTCGGGCCGGTTGCTGGCGTGGGCGCCCCAGGCCGACTCGGCGATCGGCGTGCTGGCGATGGCGAGCAATCCCGACCTGCGGGCGGTCGCCGTGGGAGGCACGTTCACCACCTTCGGCTCGGGTCGGATCGATCAGCCGTACTTCGCGCACTTCCGGTGACTCCGAGCGGGTCGTGCGGCCCCGGTAGGCTTCCCGGCATGCAGGCCACAGGATGGGATCCGGTGCGTGGCCGCTGGGTGATGGCGCCGACGGGATACCCCTACCCGCACCGGCAACCGCCCCGGCCGACGTACCGGGAGCCGCACCGAATTCAGGCCGGCGGCATCTGGTTGGGCATCCTCGTCACCCTGTTCTGGTTCCTGACGTTCGCGATGGTGGCGTGGAGCGCCCGCTCCTACGCGTGGGCCACGATCATCGCGGCGGTCCTCGCCCTGGCCGCGGCGATGGCGCTGAACCGCTTCGGAGACCGCGGCGCGGCGGTGGGCGTGGCGGTGACGAGCGCGCTCGGACTCGGTGTCGCCGGCCTCATCGTGGAGATCCGCTATCTCGGCGACGACTGGCTCCTTTGGTGACTCTGCGTCATTGGTCGCGTCTGATGCGGTGTCGATCGGCATACCAGGTGTGTGGCATTCATTGCAGAACGTGAATGAGTATTGACGTTTCCCAGAATGCCGGGCACATTCGCCACCATGCATCTCCACCGCCCAGACGCCGATCGCCGCCGCCGGCGGCTACAGCTCCTCGCTGAGCGGTCGGATGCGAAGGCGTGGCACAGCGTGGTGCCCCCACGTTGGGGCAAGGCCGGCCGGATCCGGCACCTCATCGCCGCCCGCCGACGCCACGTCAGCTCGCTCTGACTCGCTCTGAGACGTGACATCGCGGGTCTTCCCGCGGCGAGTCAGTTTCTCAAACCCGGCCGATAGTGCTCGAACCTTTCCCCGCGCCGCACTAGGATTTCGCTGCCGACGTAGCAAGACATTTCTGCGCTGCGCGGGAGTGACCCGGGGGGACCGTGTCGTACTTTGCTGCCGCCGTGGTTCGGGGCCCGAAGGGCTGGGCCGTGTCCGAGTTCGACCTCACCGGCGTCTCGGACGCCGAAGACGTGGCCGATCGGCTCCGGGACCTGGACCTGGAAGCCGATATCTCCCTGCTCTTCGTCGAGATCGACGATGAGTACCTCGTGCTGCTGCGCCTCGACGAAGGCGAGGATCTGCGGGTCTTCGCCTCCGACTCGGCGCTCGCCGAGGAGTCCCGGCTGGGCGCCGTGCTGATCGCCGACGTCGAGGTGCCCGACCCGGGCCTCGACATCCCGGACGCCGACGAGGAGCTGGCCGAGGACCCGGCCGACGCCGACTCCGAGACGTCGCTCGCCGACGTCGCAGCCGAGCCGGACGCCAGCCCGCTCGGCGACACCGACCTGCTCAGCGACCTCGGCGCGTCCAGCGGGCAGCTGCTGGAGATGTGCTCCCGGGAAGGGAACCTGCCCAGCGACGTCACCACCGAGGTGTGCGAGGTGCTGGGCTGCGCCGATGACATGGAGGAGCTGCGCGAGGCGTGACCGGCCACGCGGATCGCGACCTGCGCGAACGCTACGTGAGGCGGGCCCTGGAAGTGGCGGGCGCGGCCTCCGACTCCGCCGACGTTCCGGTCGGCGCGGTGGTCTACGGCCCGGACGGCGCGGAGCTGGCTGTCGGGGTGAATCAACGCGAGCTCACCGGTGACCCCACGGCTCACGCCGAGATCGTGGCGTTGCGCCGCGCCGCCGACGTGGTCGGCGAGTGGCGGCTCGACGGCTGCGTCCTGGCGGTCACGCTGGAGCCGTGCACCATGTGCGCCGGCGCGCTCGTGCTGGCGCGGGTCGCGACCGTCGTGTTCGGCGCGTGGGATCCGAAAGCCGGGGCGGTCGGCTCACTCTGGGACGTGGTGCGCGACCGGCGCCTCAACCATCGCCCCGAGGTGTACGGCGGAGTGCTGGAGGCGGAGTGCGGCGCGGTGCTGCGAGAGTTCTTCGCCCGACACCGCCGCTGACTCCTCGGCGGCGGTCAGCTGGCGGCGTCGGCGACCACCGCGTCCAGCGCGATCCGCACCATGTCGGCGAACGAGCGCTCCCGCTCCTCGGGCGTCGTGTGCTCGCCGCGCACGATGTGGTCGCTGATGGTGACGATGGTCAACGCGCGCGCCTGGAAGCGGGCGGCCAGTGTGTAGAGACCGGCGGCCTCCATCTCGACCGCGAGCACCCCGTAGGCGGCGAGCTTGTCGTAGAGGTCCGGGCGGTCGCCGTAGAACGCGTCGACCGAGACGATCGGGCCGACGTTCATCGTGATCCCGTGCCCTGCGGCGGCGTCGACCGCACGGCGCAGCAGGTCGAAATCGGCCACCGGCGCGTAGTCGACCAGCCCGTCGAAACGCTGCCGGTTCATCGCCGAGTCCGTGCTCGCCCCGATCGCCGCGACCACGTCCCGGAGCCGCAGCGACTCTGCCAGCGCTCCGGCGCTGCCGACCCGCACCAGCGTCTTCACGCCGTACTCGGCGAGCAGCTCGTGCGCGTAGATGGACGACGACGGCAGACCCATCCCGGAGCCCTGGACCGAGACCGGCACACCCTGGTAGGTCCCGGTGAAGCCGTACATGTTCCGGACCTCGGTGTAGCACTTCGCGTCGGTCAGGAACGTCTCGGCGATCCACTTCGCCCGCAGCGGGTCG
>WHSM01000524.1 GCA_009380105.1 Micromonosporaceae bacterium | reverse complement strand
TTCATCGCAAGCGGCCACGCGGGGCGCAACACCGCACGGGCGCCCGATCCCACCACCTCACCAGTTACCGACCGGTAAGAAACGTCCTAGACTATCGGGTGCCGGTCAGCCCGGCCCGGCATGTCGATGGCGAGGAGCACCTCACGTGGCTATCGTGCGCACCCCTGGGCTTCCGTATCTGGACGACGGCAAGCTGATCTCCACGAATCCTGTCACGGGGGACGAAGTGGCGCGGTTGGCCGCCGCTGCCCCCGACGACGTGGACACCGCCGTGCGGCGCGCCCGCGAGGCCGCCGAGCGGTGGGGGGAGCTGGGATTCGCCGAGCGCAGGAGGCGACTGCTCGCCTGGAATGCCGTGATCGCCCGCCGGATGCGCGAGCTGGCCCACCTGATGCACCGGGAGACCGGCAAGCCGGTCGGCGACGGGCTGCTGGAGATCGCGAACACGATCGAGCACCTGTCCTGGGCCGCGCGCAACGCGCGCCGGGTGCTGCGCGCCCGGCGGATGCGCGGCAGCCTCCTCACACCGGAGTACGGCGGCCTGCTGGAGTACCAGCCGTACGGCGTGGTCGGCGTGATCGGCCCCTGGAACTATCCGGCGTTCACTCCGATGGGCTCGATCGGGTACGCCCTCGCCGCGGGCAACGCGGTGGTGTTCAAGCCGAGCGAGTACAGCCCGGCCGTCGGCGAGTGGCTGGTGACGACGTTCGCCGAAGCGGTCGGGGACGCCCCGATGTTCCAGGCCGTGCACGGGCTCGGCGACGTGGGCGCGGCGCTGACCAGGTCCGGTGTGGACAAAGTGGCGTTCACCGGCTCCACCGCGACCGGCAAGAGGGTGATGGCGGCCTGCGCCGAGAGCCTCACCCCGGTGGTGATCGAGTGCGGCGGCAAGGACGCCATGATCGTCGATGCGGACGCAGATCTGGACGCCGCGGCCGACGCCGCGATCTGGGGCGGCATGGCCAACGCCGGCCAGACCTGCGTCGGGATCGAGCGCGTCTACGCCGTGGACTCGGTCTACGACGCGCTGCTGACACGCCTGGTGGACCGGGCCGGCAAGCTGCGGGTCGCCGCGGACGAGGGGGCGAACGTCGGACCGATCACGATGCCGGGGCAGATCGACATCATCCGGCGTCACATCGACGACGCGATCGCGCGCGGCGGCACGGCGGCGCTGGGCGGCCTGGACGCGGTGCGCCCGCCGTATGTGCACCCGACGATCCTCACCGACGTCCCAGAGGAGTCCGACGCGGTGTGCCAGGAGACGTTCGGCCCGACCCTCACCGTCACGCGCGTGGCCGACGCCGACGAGGCGGTACGCCGCGCGAACGCGACTCCGTACGGGCTGGGCGCGTCGATCTTCGGGAGGCGGCGGGCGCTGGCTCTGGCGCGCAAGGTGCGCTCCGGGATGGCCGCGATCAACTCGACGATCTCGTTCGCGGTGCTGCCGACGTTGCCGTTCGGCGGGGTCGGCGAGTCCGGCTTCGGCCGGATCCACGGCGACGACGGGCTGCGGGAGTTCGCGCGGGCGAAGGCGATCGCGCGGCGGCGGATGCCGAGCGCGCTGCCGCTGATGAGCTTTCGGCGCACTCCGAGGGCCGAGAAGCTGGTGACGCGGGTGATGCGCGCGATGCACGGCCGCCGATAACGGCCGGATTGGCGGTAATCTGCCTCCACCTTCGTTGATCGAAGGTCGTCTACCTGGGGAGGCAGCATGCGCACGACCAGACGAGCATTCGCCGCCGCCGTCGGACTGGCGGCCGTCGCGGCCGTCACCGGCTTCGCGGCAGCCGCGCACGCGGCTGAGGGCACTGTGGTGTCGGCTCAGAACGCGGTCGCCGGCAGCTACATCGTCACGCTGAAGGACACCGCGGGCATGCCGGACGGCGCGGCGTCGGTGGCGCGCCGGCACGGCGCGACGGTCACGCACGTGTACCGCACGGCGCTGCGCGGCTTCTCGGCCACGATGTCGGACCAGCAGGCCCGGCGCCTCGCCGCCGACCCGCGGGTCGCGCGGGTGGAGCAGGACGCCGAGGTGCGCGCGCTGGCGCCGCCGGTCAAGTCCTGGGGCCTGGACCGGATCGACCAGCGCAGCCTGCCGCTGGACCGCAGGTACGTCTACCCGACCACGTCGTCCGGCGTGACCGCGTACGTCATCGACACCGGCATCTTCGCCGGGCACAGCGACTTCAAGGGCCGGGCCAGCGTCGGGACCGACACCGTCGGCGACGGCCAGAACGGCAACGACTGCCACGGCCATGGCACCCACGTCGCCGGCACCGTCGGCGGCGCGGCGTACGGCGTGGCCAAGGGCGTCTCGCTGGTCGGGGTGCGGGTGCTCAACTGCAACGGCAGTGGCACGTTCGCCGGCGTGATCGCCGGAGTCGACTGGGTGACCGCCAACGCCGTGAAGCCCGCCGTGGCGAACATGAGCCTCGGCGGCGGCGCCAACCAGTCCGTCGACGACGCGGTGACCCGCTCAATCGCCTCCGGGGTCAGCTACGCCGTGGCGGCCGGCAACTCCAACGCCAACGCGTGCAACTTCTCTCCCGCGCGCACCCCGGCCGCGATCACGGTCGGGGCCACCGACCGCACCGACGCCCGGGCCGGCTTCTCCAATGTC
>WHSM01000501.1 GCA_009380105.1 Micromonosporaceae bacterium | reverse complement strand
GTCGTCGGAGAGGCTGTCCGGCACGGGGTGCGCGAACTGCTCGTGCAGCACGACGTGCTCGCTGAAGGCGCCGTCGATCGGCGGCGTGGCGAAGAACCGCACGTCCGGGCAGAGGTTGTAGCGGCCGGCGCGGCACTGCTCGCACGTGAAGTCGGGGACCCCCGGCTCCAGCGACACCCGCTGCCCGACCTCGTGCCGGGCAGCTCCGGGGCCGAGCGCGGCGACCACGCCGGACGCCTCGTGGCCGAGCACCAGCGGCGCGGTCACCACGTGGCTGCCGATCCGGCCGTGCTCGTAGTAGTGCACATCCGAGCCGCAGACCCCGACCGAGCTGACCTCGATCAGCACCTCGCCCGGGCCCGGCGTCGGAATCGGCCGCTCCTCCAGAGCGATGTCGCGGATCCCGCGTAGCACTGAGACGCGCATCGTCACCTCCCTTGTCCGTCAGTGGGGATCTCGCCGGAGCCGCGTGGCGTCAGCGCCACCGGGACGATCACTCGCTGGTACGGGCCGCCGTCGCGGCGCTCCAGCCGCTGGAACAGCAGATCCGCGGCCCGCCGCCCGATCGCCGCGATGTCCTGCGCGATCACGGTGAGCGCCGGTCGCAGCAGGTCGGCGAGCTCCAGGTCGTCGAAGCCGACCAGCGCCACCCGGTCGCGCACGCCGCGCTGCTGCATCGCGTGCACCGCGCCAGCGGTGATCAGGTTGTTGCCGCAGATCAACGCGGTCGGCTCGGTGTCGAGCACGTCGAGCGCAGCCTGCTGCGCGCTGGCGCTGTCCCGCAGCCCGGTGCGCGCCTGTGGCTCGGCGACGCCCAGCTCCTTCATCCCGGCGCGGTATCCGGCGAGCCGCTGCGCGGCGGTGTAGACGCTCTGGCGATCGCCGAGGTACGCGATCCGCCGATGGCCGTGCTCGGCGAGATGCCGCACCGCCTGACGCACTCCCTGCTCGTTGTCCGACACCACGGCGTCGGCCTTGACCCGGCGGCCCGGGCGATCGACGAACACCACAGGCGTGCCGCGCTCTCGCTCCGCCTCCAGGTACGACTGATCGCCGCCCGAGGGCACCACCAGCAGGCCGTCCACACGCCGGGAGCAGAACTCGGCGACCAACTCGCGCTCCTGCTCAGGCGCGCCGTCGCTGGAGCCGACGAGCACCAGGTGCCGCCGCTCCCGCGCGTGGTCCTGCACCATCCGGGTGAGCTGGGCTGCGAACGGGTTGGCCAGGTCTTCGACCACCAGCCCGATGGACGCGGTGCGCTGGTCGAGTCGCCGGATGCTGCTGGCGATCGTGTTGCGGCGGTATTTCAGGCTCGCCACCGCTTCCAGCACCCGGGAGCGCAGCTCCGGGCGGACGTGGGGCTCGTCGTTCAGCACCCGGGAGACGGTCTTGACCCCGACGCCGGCCAGGGCTGCGACGTCCTTGATCGTCGGCGCCCGAAGCGGCTCCTGGTACGCGGCCATCCGTTCTCCTTGGTCTGATCATGTTGTCGATTTGAGCCTGATCACGTTGTCGATCACGTTGTCAAGATAAGATGCAGCTTGGCGCCGGGCCGTGAGAAAGTCAATGCTTCGTCAAAGTCGTGTCACCGAAGGGCAGCGCATGATCACCGTGGTGGGGGAAGCCCTGCTCGACCTGGTAGCCGAGCCGGACGGGCGGTCCTTCGCCGCCCACCCCGGCGGCAGCCCCGCCAACGTGGCGGTCGGCCTGGCGCGTCTCGGCGCCCCGGTGACGCTTGCGACGCAGCTCGCGGACGACCTGGCCGGACGTCTGGTGGCCGGGCATCTGCGGGACAGCGGCGTCGCGGTCGAGCTGCTGCCCGGCCGGTCACCGGCCACGAGCCTCGCGCTCGCGGCGCTGGACTCCGGCGGCGGCGCGACGTACGACTTCCGCCTGACCTGGGACATCACGCGCGGCCCGGCCGTCGACCCGGACTGCCTCTGCCTGCACACCGGCTCGATCGCCGCCGCGCTGTCTCCGGGCGCGACCGTGGTCGAGGACCTGATGGCGGGCCAACGGCGGCGCGGGCTGACGATCTCGTACGACCCGAACATCCGGCCGTCGCTCATCGGCGCGCGCGAGGCCGAGCGCGCCCGGGTGGAGCGGCAGGTCGGGCGGTCGGACGTGGTGAAGGCGAGCGCCGAAGACCTGGAGTGGCTCTACCCCGGGCGGGATCCCGAGACCATGGCGGCGCAGTGGCTCGCCACCGGGCCAGCGTTGGTCGTGGTCACCCTCGGCGCCAACGGGGCGCACGCGCGCAGCCACGCCGGAGCCGTGACCCGGCCGCCGCTACCGATCACTGTGGTCGACACGGTTGGCGCGGGCGACGCTTTCACCGCCGGCCTGCTGGACGCGCTGCTCCGCGGCGGCCTGCTCGGCGCGGCCCGGCGCGACGCGCTGGCGAGCCTCGACACCGCAGCACTCATCGACGTGATCGACTTCGCCACCCGGGTCGCGGGGATCACGTGCGGCCGCCCCGGCGCCCACCCGCCCACCCGCGCAGAACTCGACGCAGAAGCGGTTCAGCCGTAACCCGCGCCGCCCGCCGCACCGCACTTCGGGCGATCTCAGGGCCGGTTTGGCCCGCTGCCGGCGCCGGTGTGGTCGATTGCGGCGGCGACCTCGTCCAAGTCGGCGTATGTCAGGCGCAGGGTCGCGGCTGGGAGCCAGCCGTCGACCTGCTCCGGGCTCCGGGCCCCGACGATCGCCCCGGTCACGCCGCGCCACGCGAGCGTCCAAGCGACCGCCACTGCCGCCACTGACACCCCGTGCCGCTCGGCGATCGGGCGCAGCGCGTCCGCCAGGGCCAGATTGGGCTCCAGTAGCCTGGTGAAGTCGCCGG
>WHSM01000256.1 GCA_009380105.1 Micromonosporaceae bacterium | reverse complement strand
TCGGGCGGGAACCAGCGCCACTTGACGCTGCCGCGTTCCCGCAGCTCCGCCAGACCCAAGGCTGATAAGGGGTGACTCATGAATGCCATCCTTACAGCGAACGATCCGCTCCGCGCCCTGCGAGCGCCCCCCACTCCCAGCGTTGATCAAGGTCTGGTTGCCGCGACACGCCGACGCGACACGCAACCAGCCCTTGATCATCGCGGGATGTGTCGGACGGGCTGGCTAGGGTCGGCCACATGGAGCGGTTCTCACGGGATCTGGTGTGGCGGCGCACCACGGCAGCCGGCGTCGAGCATATGCTGCTCGACGACAGCAGAGGGCTGCACGCACGGGGCACGATGGCGGCAGGCGGCGATCGGCCGTACACGTGCCGCTACACCGTACTCACCGACGGCGAGTGGGCGACGACCACCGTCGACGTGGAGACGGAGGGCGCGGGCTGGCGTCGCCGCGTCCGGCTGGAGCGGTCCGGCGGCGGTTGGGCGGTCACCACCAACGAACACGGCATGCTCGACACGTCTCTGCCCGGGATCGAGCTTCCCGAGGCCTTGGACGAGGCCGTCGACGTCGATCTGGGCTACTCGCCGTTGTTCAATACTTTGCCGGTACGCCGCCGCGCCCTGCTCGACCAACCGGTCGGGACGTCCGAGACCTACCTGATGGCGTTCATCGTGGTCCCGGAGCTGGTGGTGGCGCCGAGCGAGCAGACGTACACGGTGCTCGGCGACGGCCGGATCCGGTACGCGAGCGGCGACTTCACCGCGGACCTGGAGTTCGACCCGGACGGCTACGTCCGCCACTACCCCGGTCTGGCGACCCGGGCCTAGGGCCACTCTCCCGTGGCCAGGAAACTTTGCGCGGTCTCGACGTGGGGCCGCAGGTCCAGGCCCTGCTCGGCGACCCACTCGTCACTGAAGTACGTGTAGGCGTACCGCTCGCCGGAGTCGCAGAGCAGCGTGACGACGCTGCCGGTCTGGCCGGTCGCGCGCATCTCGGCGATCAAGCCGAAGGCGCCCCACAAGTTGGTGCCGGTCGAGCCGCCGACGCGTCGGCCCAACAGCTCCGAGGCGACCCGCATCGCGGCGAGTGAGGCGGCGTCGGGCACCTGGACCATCCGGTCCACGATGGACGGCACGAAGGACGGCTCGACCCTGGGCCGCCCGATGCCTTCGATCCGTGATCCACGGTCTGTGGTGTGGCCGGGGTCGTGGTTGGCCCAGCCCTCGTAGAAGGCGGAGTTCTCGGGGTCCACGACGCAGATCTTGGTGGGGCAGCACTTGTAGCGCACGTACCGGCCGATGGTGGCGCTGGTGCCGCCGGTGCCGGCGCCGACCACGACCCAGGTCGGCGTCGGGTACCGCTCAAGCGACATCTGCTCGAAGATCGACTCGGCGATGTTGTTGTTGCCGCGCCAGTCGGTGGCGCGTTCGGCGTGCGTGAACTGGTCCATGAAGTGGCCGCCGATGTCGTCGGCGAGCCAGCGGGCCTCGACGTAGACCTTGGCGGGGTCGGCCACCAGGTGGCACTTGCCGCCCTGGAACTCGATCAGCTCGATCTTCTCGCGGCTGGTGTTCTCCGGCATCACCGCGATGAACGGCAGCCCCAGCATCCGGGCGAAGTACGCCTCGCTCACTGCCGTGGAGCCGCTGGATGCATCCACGATCGGGGTGCCTTCGTGGATCCAGCCGTTGCAGAGGCCGTACAGGAAGAGTGAGCGCGCGAGGCGGTGCTTGAGCGAGCCGGTCGGGTGCACCGACTCGTCCTTGAGGTAGAGGTCGACGCCCCACTCAGGCGGCAGCGGGAACGGCAGCAGGTGGGTGTCGGCGCTGCGGTTCGCGTCCGCCTCCACTCGCCGAACCGCGTCGGTGAGCCAGGCCCGGGCGGCGTCAGAACATCGATCAAGTTCCTCCACGTGCCCAACGTACCGAGTTTCGCCCGCGATCTTGGACAGTCTGGCCGCTCCAGCGACCACAAGTGTCCAAGATCTACGGGAGATTGTGCAGGTTACGTATCATCCGGTGTCTATGGCCGATCCTGCGCTGCGCCGCGCTGGACTGGGCCTCGGTGGCGGTGCTCGCATGGAGACGCTGGCGTTGGCGGGCGCGGTGCTGCTCACCTGGTACGCGCTCCTGAGCTGGCGCCGCCGCGCTCGGCGACTCCGCCGGCGGCGCGGATCCGGCGATTCGGGCCAGTGCTCTCGAACGCGACGCGCCGTACGAACATTGACAACCATCATTACCAGCCGGTAAATAAGAACAACTCTCACATTCCCGCGTTGGCTCCTTCAAGGAGGACCTATGCGACACGGACACTCAGCGCGCCGAGCCGGATCAGCCCTCATCGCCGTCATCGCGATGGCCCTGCTCCCCCTCGCCACGGGCGCCCCGGCACTCGCCCACCAGGCCGCGACGACCGCCAAGGTCACCACCGCGGCGGCCCCAGGCGACGTGGTCTCAGCGCAGCGGATCTACGCCCCCGGATTCGAGTACGCCCGGGTCTGGCACATCCGGTATCTCTCCACCGACACCCACGGCGCCTCCATGACCGTCAGCGGCACCGTGATCGTGCCGTACGGGTCGTACGACGGGCCCCGGCCGGTCATCGGCTACGCCCCGGGCACCCACGGCATGGGCGACCAGTGCGCCCCGTCGGCGCGACTCAAGGAAGGCAACGACCAGGAAGGCGGCCTCATCCACCAGTACGGCTGGCAGGGGTACGCCGTCGCCGTCACCGACTACCAGGGCCTCGGCACACCCGGCGACCACGCGTACATGGTCGCCCGCTCCGCCGGACACGCGCTGCTCGACATCGTCCGCGCGGCGCAGCGACTCACCGGGCTGCCCGGGAATGGGCCGGTGGGCCTCGCCGGCTATTCGCAGGGCGGCCACGCCGCGGCCTGGGCGGCGCAACTCGCGCCGACCTACGCGGGCGAACTGGCCGTCAAGGGCGCCGCGGCCGGCGGAACCCCGGCGAACCTGCGGCAGGTCGCGGCGTACAACGAGGGCCGGGAGAACTTCGGCCTGGTGCTCGCCGCCGGCATCGGCATGGACTCCGCGTACCCGGAGCTCGACCTGGAGTCCTACCTCAACGACGCCGGGCGAGCCGGGATCGACGAACTGCGCAACGGCTGCGACTTCAGCCCGTACGCCAACAAACGCCTCTCCGACTACACCACCAGCAACCCGCTGGACACGCCGGCGTGGCAGACGCGGCTCGACCAGCAGAACCCGGGTGGCTCACCGCCCAGGGCGCCGGTGCTGCTCTATCACTCCACGGACGACGAGATCATCCCGTACGGCGGCGCCACCGCGCTGCGTCAGACCTGGTGCGGGCAGCGCGCCAACGTGACCTTCCGGACGTACTACTTCCTGAAGCACGCGGAAGCGGCGGCCTGGGCCTCACCGTCGGTGACCTCGTGGATGGGCGACCGTCTCGCCGGCAAGCCCACGTCCGGCAACTGCTGAGGGTCGGCGCGGACCCGTCAGTCGGGGTAGCGGCCGGGTTGGGGACGCCCTTCCCACTTGGTGGACAGCGCCACGGTCGTGCGGGTCCGCGCGATCCCGGGAATCCGGTTGATCCGTCCGATCAGCCGCTCCAGCTCCGCCATGGTGTGCACCCGCACCTTGACCAGGAACGACTCCTCGCCGGCGAGGAAGTAGCAGGACTCGACCTCTTCCAGCTCGTGCAGCGCCGATGCCACGTCGTCGGACTCGCCGGTGTCGCTCTCGATGATGCCGACCAGCGCCGTGACGCCGAGCCCGATCGCGTCCGGGTTGGCCACGGCGTGGTAGCCGAGCAGCACTCCGCTCGACTCCAGCTTGCCGACGCGGTCGTGCACTGCCGGGGCGGACAGCCCCACCTTGCGGCCCAGTTCGGCGAACGTGAGCCTCGCGTTGGCCCGCAGCAGCTCGACAATCCGCCCGTCGATGGCGTCCACGCGCACTCCTTCGCCTGCTCGTCGTACCTCAAGGGAGCCTAGATGTTGCCCCGGAACGGCTCGGATCCCGTCGTCGCGGAGGCCCCGATCGCGACGTTGTCGCAGGTCAGTGGACAGGATGAGACGCAACCTCTCAAGATGTGGTGTTCGCCCGTTTCCGGGACGGGCGGGTACGACAGTGCTCTAATGGGGCTCTGGGCTAATTGAGCCCAGTCGACGCAAGGGGGGGTCGTGGAAACTGGCGATCGTCTGCTAACGCCGGGCGAGGTGGCCGCATTGTTCCGCGTCGACCCGAAGACCGTCACTCGATGGGCAGCTGCGGGTCGAATCGGCAGCATCCGCACTCCGGGGGGCCACCGGCGATTCCGGGAGTCCGAGGTCCGTCAGTTGCTCAACGGTGAGGGGATGGGCCGACAAGAAGAATTCGAACATCGGCACTAGCCATAACCCAGACGACGCGGGGCTCAGCGACGGGCGCACACCCGTCCTGGGCCCCTGTCGTCGCCATGGGCGCGTGACGGGCTCATTCGTCGTGGCCGACCGCGTCGTTGCCCACCGCGTCGTTGCCGACCGCGTCGTGGCCGACCGCGTCGAGCGCCGGCAGAGGTCAGGGGGCCCCGGCGCGGCCGCCACCCAGCTCGCCGGCCCAACGGCGGAACAGGTCGTGCGGCACGCCGATCGTGTCCAGCACCTTCCCCGCGATGAAATCGACGAGCTGCCGCACGTCTGTCGCGCCGGCGTAGAAGCCGGGGCTGGCCGGGAGCACGACCGCTCCGGCGTCGTACAGCTCAAGCAGGTGCACCAGGTGACTGCGCGGCACCGGCGTCTCACGCGGCACCACGACCACTGGGCGCCGCTCCTTGAGGTTGACGTCAGCGGCGCGTTGCAGCAGATCCTTGGACAACCCCAGCGCGATGCCGGCGCAGGCGGCCGTGCTCGCTGGGGCCACCACCATGCCGCGCGCCGGGTACGAGCCACTGCTCGGCCCCGCGGCGAGATCACCCGGCGGCCAGCACAGCACGTCCGCGCCGGCCAGGTCGCGGCCCAGCCAGCGCGCGAGATCGTCTTTCCAATGCGCGTCCCGGAACGCGATGCCGGTCTCGTCGAGAATCGTCAGCCGGGCGGCGCGGGACACGATCAGGTCGACCGCACAACCGGCGTCGAGCAGACCACAGAGCACCGCGCGGGCGTACGGGGTGCCCGAGGCGCCGGACACTCCGACGACCCACGGCTGACGCTGCTCGTTCATGGCCCGAGTATCCACGCGCGACGCGAACTGGTTATCGGCAGCTCGTTACTCCGGGCCGCGGGTCGACCATGGGACGTCGCTCTCCGCGTCATCGCCGTCGTCGTCCACCCACATGTCCACCGGGCCATCCCACGCGGACTCCGTCGCGGTGGCGCGGCGCGTGGCGGCAGGCCGTTCAGCCCGCTCGTCGTCTGATTCCGGGCGGCTGCGGTCGGCGCTGCGGGGCATGATCGCGGGAAGGTGTCCGGCTGCGAGCTTGGCGAGGGGAACCGGTCGATCAGAGTTCGGCTCGTCGAGCACCCGGGAGGCACTCGCGTTCGTCACAGGGGCGATCTCCTTCGGCGTGCAACGCTGACCGCGAGCGCCGCCGCGCACGGATCTTCAGTGGCGGGCCACGTCTCGGCCAGCGTTGAGGGGTGAGTGCGTAGCTGCTGTCACCGGGGGTCCGATAACCACTTCACACTACCCCTCCAGCACTGTGGGTAAACGCGACTTAGACATAGAGCTTTCCAAATTCTTCACACGGCAGGCGCCGTGACCCATGGGCGCTATCCCCTTGAGAACACCAGCTCGGCGAGCGCGAAGCCGAACAGCACGATCCCGACGAAGCCGTTGGCGGTGAAGAACGCCCGGTTCACGCGGGACAGGTCGTCCGGTTTCACGATGGCGTGCTCGTAGACGAACGCGGCCGCCGCGAGCGCGAGCCCGATCCACCACAGCCAGCCCAGCCCCACGAGCACGCCGAACCACACGAACAACCCGAACGTCACCACATGCGTGGCGGACGAGATCCGCAGCGCGGCGGGGACTCCGAACCGCGCCGGCACGGAACGCACCCCGATCCGCCGGTCCACCTCGGCGTCCTGGCAGGCGTAGATCAGGTCGAAGCCGCCGATCCAGAGCCCTACGGCCACGGCGAGGACGACAGCCGGCAGCGAGCCGTCGAACGTGCCGGTGACGGCGAGCCAGCCGCCGGCCGGCCCGATCGCCTGGGCGAGCCCGAGGATCGCGTGCGGGTAGTCGGTGAAGCGCTTGCCGTACGGGTAGACCACCAGCGGGACCACGGCGAGCGGCGCCAGGATCAGGCAGAGCGGGTTCAGCAACGCTGCGGCGCCGAGGAAGACGACCAAGGACAGGCCAGCGCCCCACCAGGCAGCGCGCACGCTCACCGCCCCGGTCACCAGTTCTCTTCCGGCGGTACGAGGGTTCTGCGCGTCGATGCGCCGGTCGATGATCCGGTTCGCGGCCATCGCGAACGTGCGCGCCCCGACCATCGCGATCGTGATCAGCGCCAGGATCTGCCAGCGGACCCCGCCGCCGTC
>WHSM01000194.1 GCA_009380105.1 Micromonosporaceae bacterium | reverse complement strand
CTCGGCGCTGATCTTGAAACGATGGTTCTGGTAGATCAGGTACTTCTGGGAGGTGCTCTCCTCCTCCACGAGCATCACGGACTCGCCCGCGAGATGCTGCTCGTCCGACAGGCCGGCGTCCCCCACGACCAGCACGGTCTCGAGCTTGTCGGTGTCACCGGACTCGCTGTACTCCGGTTGCGAGCACAGCGTCCAGTCCGAGTCCACGATGTGCTGCTCCCCCGGCAGCGAGTCCGGGGCGCCGCGGATGCCGAGTTTCGGTCCGCGGGAGATACCCAGCCCGTCGGTGGCGAGCGAGTTGCTCGAGACGTAGTACGGCTCCCTGGTCCGTTGGTCGGTGTTGCCGACGAGCAACGCCGAGGTGATGTTCTCCATCGGATACAGCTTGTGGTTCATGTAGACGTACGTGGCGCCGGCCTCCTCTTCCACCACGACCACCGCCTGGCCGTTGTTGCTGTCGCTCCACTCTTTCCACGCGAGGTTGCCGCCCGGCTTCCAGAGGCCGTAGATCGCGAAGCCGGCGATCACGATCACGCCGATCATGATGCCCGCGAAGCTGGCGCCCGCGGCGCGGCGGAACGGCGACTGCGCGGGGTCGGTCTCGCGCATCACCAGAGCGGCCACCACTCGCTGGATCATGAACTGGTACGAGTGAAGCTGATCCCGCCTCGATGCCATCGATTCCTCCCGTGTGCCCGAACGCGGGCCGGACGCGCGCGACTCGTCTCGGGCGCGTCCGCCACACTATTGGGTCACGGCATACGATAGGCGCTCGACCACAGGTGTCAGCGGGGGCAGCGGGAGGCCAGCAGCGTGACCACAGCTCATGCCGGCGCGGTGTCCGCGAGTGTGCCGATGCCTCCCACTCCGACCGCACGGGCCACCGCCGCGCCGAAGCCGCCCCTGCCGACGACCACACCCGCCGGCACGCCGCGGGCGATCAAGCGGCCCGGGGTCATCTGGGGCGTCCACGTCACCCAGATCGTGCTCTGGCAGGTGGCGCTCGCGCTGGTGCTGGCCAGCCTGGGACGGCACCTCGCGGTCCTCATCGCCGCTGCGGTGACGGCCGCGCTCATCCTCCTCCTCACCGCGATCCGGATCCGGGGCCGCTGGGTGTACCAGTTGATCGGGCTCCGGCTGAGCTACCTGTCCCGGCCGCGGGCGCTCGTCACCGGCGCGCAGGCCGACCGGCGCAGCGAGTTCCTGGCGTTCGTGATGCCGGGAGCCAGCGCCGACAGCGTCGAGACCGACGAGCACGAGGTGGGCGTGCTGGACCATGTCGGCGGCGCCGCGGCGATCATCGAGCTGGCCGCCGAGTCGAGCCTGGTCGTGGAGCGGGCCGTCACGCTGCCGTCTCCGGCTTCCCTCCTGCCCTCACACGACCCCGACAGCCCGCCGGTGAGCCTGCAGCTGCTGATCCAGGCGGTGCCGGCCCCCACGCTCACAGCCGTCAGCGTCCCCGCCGCGAGTTCGTATTACGCGCTCACCAACGGCTCGGTGCCGTCACAGCGGCGAGCCTGGCTGGCGCTGCAGCTGGCGCACTCCGCCGGCTACCCCAGCGACCAGATCAAACAGGCCGTCGGCAACTCGGTGCGCCGACTGGTGCGCCGGCTCCGGCAGGAAGGCATCTCCGCCCGGCCGTTGGACCGGGAGGAGGCGCTGTCGACCATGGCCAGCCTCGCCCACCTGAACCCGAGCACGATCGAGACCAGCGCCGCCGTGGCCGCGGCGGCGACCGGCGCGACCATCGACATCCGCGCCGTGATGCAGCGCAGCGGCGCCGCCGCGCAGAACGCCCTGACGCCCTTGGCGCAGGAGCACTGGACCGTCTGGTGGTCGGAGTCCGTGGCCCAGGAGAGCTTCGTGCTCAAGCGTTGGCCCAGCCTCGACTCCCCCGCCGGTCAGCAGCTGATCAGCCAGCTCACGTCGGTGCCGAGCCTTGGGACCACCGTGTCCCTCGCGGCCCGCCGGGTGCCGCCCCCGGCGTTGGAGCGGCCGTCCTCCAGACAGTCGGAACGAAGGGCGCGCAACGACGCCCGGGAGTCGCACGTCAGCGACGACGTGGCTGTCGAGTTGACCGTGCGGATCGCCGCGCCGAACCCGCAGCGTCTCGCGTCCGTGAGCTCCGCGCTCCTGGAGCGGGCCCGGAAGTGCGGCGCCCGGTTGGAGCGCCTGGACGGCCAGCAGGCGCGTGGCATCGCGGCGACTCTGCCGCTCGGGGGGTTCCTGCCGTGACGCTCACCGTGCCCAGCCAGCTCTCCGCGCACATCACCCGGCAGCCGGCGCTGGACCATCTGGAGCTCAACACCGAAGGCGCCGGCCTGCTGCTGGGCCTCAACCGGCAGAACGCGCCGGTGACGGCCCGCCTGTTCCGGCCTGAGCCCACCAAGGCGATCCTCGTCGGGGGCCTCGGATGCGCCCAGCTCCTGGCGTACCGGGCGCTGGCACTGGGCGTGCGGGTGGTCATCCAGTCGGCTCGGGCGGCGGCGTGGGAGCGGTTCGCGCAGGAAGCGGGCGGAGGCGTCGGCTTCATCGCACCGGGAATGAGCATCGAGCAGCCCGCGACGTCCACGTTCCCCCAGCTGGTCGTCATCGACGTCGGTCCCAGCGTCGGCGAGCTGGACGCGCAGGCCGGCAGTTGGCGCGCGACGCTGACGGTGCGCGACGACCTGACGGCGTGGGACGTGGACACGCTGATGCGTGCCGACGTGGCGATCCTGCAGCCGCTCAACGAGGTGGAGGCCGCACTCGCCGCTTCCGCGCTGGGCATGCACGAGGTGCAGGAGTGGCTGACCCGCATCCGCGCCGACATGGTCACGCTCGCCAGCCACGGCACCGTGCGCTGGGCGCTGCTCGCACCATCCCCGGCCGAACTACAGGTGGTAGGCAGCCCGGTCCGCTACTGAGCTAACCGCCGAGGCCGCGGGCGTAGCTGTACAGATCCAGAACGGCGCAGGCGACCGGCACCACCGCCACCACCAGCAGCACGTCGAACCAGTCCGCGAACCGCCCGAAGTACGGCGACGGGGGCCGCCGGCTGTACGTGAGACCAGCGCTGACCACCAGGCCGCCGACCGCGACGAACGCGCTCACCATCGCGAACAACCGGTACTCCAATGCCACCTGGTCCCCGACGACGATCGCCAGCATCGTCAGGCCGGTGAGACCAGCGACCAGCATCGGCACCCGGTGCCGGCCGCTCGGGAACAGCCGGGCCCGCAGCACGAAGGCGAACGCCACCAGGCCGGCGAGGATCGGGCCGTCCGTCGTGCCCGACATGATCAGCACCACCTGGCAGGCGACGGTGGCGATCGCGCCGCCGAGCAGCAGCCCGGAGAGCATCTCGTCGGAGCGGACCACGGCGTTGTACACGGACTCCCGCTCCGGCAGCGGCTCATCGGCGAGCAGCTCTTCCGGCTTCTGCGGCAGCGCCGGCACCGGCATCTTGCCCAGCCGCATCGCCAACAGCGGGAAGGCCGGCACGAACGCCACCACGATGCTGACCACGATCGCGGCGACACCCCACGGCGTCAGGCTCTCGATGAAGCCGAGCAGGCCGCCGATGATGCCGAGCAGGCCGAGCAGGCTGCCGGCGGCGAAGATCCGGGTGTACTCGGCCACTCCGATGTAGCCCATCACGCTGGCGACGAGCAGCAGCGTCGCCGCCACCAGCAGGTGCAGCGCGCCGAAGTCGGCGAGCCCCTCTCCGCTGGGGCCGAGCAGCAGGAAACCGCCCACGAAGGCGTAGACCAGGCCGATCCCGCCCACGACCGCTCCGGCGACGGAGTCGCCCACCGCGCGGGAGAGCAGGATGCCGATCACCACGAAGAGGAAGCCCAGGATCAGCGGAATCAGCCCCGGAAGGAACCACGGCGGCCCGGACCTCACCGCGAGCGCCAGGGCCGTCATGAAGATCAGGGTCGCCACCGACAACGACGTGATCCGCGTGGCCCGCCCGCTCCAGGCGCGACCGTACTTGCGGGCGCCGCCGGCGATCGCCTCGGCGATGTCGTCGTAGTCCAGCTCGGGCCACTCGGTGCGGCGCGGCGCCAGGTGCAGCACCTCGCCGTCCCGCACGGTCTGGGCGCCCAGCGTCCGGGCGGACTCCAGCGCCACGCCGTCGGAGCGGCGCAGCAGCCAGCCGCCGTGCTGCTCGCCGTCGTCGGCGATGCCTTCGCCGGCGTGCCTGAGCACACTGGGCAGCAGCTCAGCGAGCGGCACGTTCTCCGGGAGGGCGACGTCTATCCGGCGTTTCGGCGCCGCGATGGTGATCCGTGCGAGCCCGCTCCCCGCTTGCCTGCTCACGGTTTGCATCCACCTCCGAATGCGCCTGCGAAAATGCGCCGTCGTACGCGTCTTCTGGGGCTTGTCACACGTGGCGGCGCCTGCGGCTGCCCAAGGTAGCAAGAGAGTACTTACCATGGGTCCGGCGCCGCCCCTGGTCCGCGGCGCGTGAACGGGGATAGGGAGGTCTCGCGTGGGCACAGTGGTGGTGAAGCGGCCGCAGCGCCGCGACGGCCCCGAGCTGCCGGGCGGTGACATCATCCTCGACCCCCCGCCGGAGATCCCGCCCGCGGGGCAGAACCAGGCGTGGATGCGCACCATCACGATCCTGCCGATGATGGCCGGCACGGGCGCGATGATGATGATGTTCGGCGCGCGGGGCGGCATGGGCCCGCTCGGGTACGTGGCTGGTGGCCTGTTCGGCGTGGCGATGCTCGGCATGTTGGCGACGCAGATCCTCACGCAGAGCGGCGGGCCGAACAAGAAGGAGATGATCCAGGCGCGGCGCGACTACATGCGCCGCCTGGCCCAGACCCGGCGCATGGTCCGCAACAACGTCCGCGACCAGCGGCGGGCGATGTTCTACCGCCACCCGGACCCGCAGGCGCTGTGGTCGACGGCGGAGAGCATCCGACTGTGGGAGCGCCGATCCTCCGACGGCGACTTCGGCGTGGTGCGGGTGGGTCTCGGCCCGCAGGAGGTGGCGACCCCGCTGGTGCCGCCGGACGTCCGCCCGGTGGAGGATCTGGAGCCGGTCAGCGCGCAGGCGCTGCGCCGCTTCGTGACCACGTACTCCCTGGTGCCGGACCTTCCGGTCGCGATGGCCTTGCGCGGTTTCAGTCGTGTGTACGTGTGGGGCGAGGACCGCGAGAGGGTGCGCGGGATGCTGCGCTGCCTGCTCGCGCAGACCACCGTCCTGCACGCGCCGGACGACATGCTCGTCTCCGTCTGCTGCGCACCGGACCGGCGGTCGCAGTGGGAGTGGACGAAGTGGCTGCCGCACTCGCAGCACCCGGAGAAGACGGACGCGCTGGGGCCGCTGCGGCTGGTCGCCGGCACCGCCACCGGGCTGGAGGCGATGCTCGACGACGTGATCGCCAACCGGCCCCGGTTCAGCCCGACCGCGCCGCCGGTGGACGGCCCGCACATCGCGGTGATCCTGGACGACGGCGACACGGCCGGCTCGGACCACATGATGACCGAGGGCGGCGTCGAGGGCGTCACGGTGCTGGACATGACCAACAGGCCGCCGCGGATCCTGGACCGCTCCTCGCTGGTGCTTGAGGTCGACGCCAACGGCGACCTGTGGAGCGCCACCATGGAAGGCCGGGAGAGGGTCGGCCGGCCGGACTGGATGAGCATCTCGGAGGGCGAGGCGCTGGCCCGGCAGCTGGCGCCGCTGCGGCTGTCGGTGGCCTCCCGCGGCGACCAGCCGATGTCGGCGGAGCTGGGTCTGGCCGAGCTGCTGGACATCCCGGACCCGTACGAGCTCGACACCTCGACGACCTGGGTGGCCCGGCCGAACCGGGACAAGCTGCGGGTGCCGATCGGCCTGGGGCCCGACGGCCTGCCGGTCGAGCTGGACATCAAAGAGTCCGCGCAGGACGGCATGGGCCCGCACGGCCTGCTGATCGGGGCCACCGGCTCCGGCAAGTCGGAGCTGCTGCGGACGCTGGTGCTGGCGCTGGCGACCACCCACAGCTCCGAGGTGCTCAACTTCGTGCTGGTGGACTTCAAGGGCGGCGCCACGTTCACGACCCTGGACCGCCTGCCGCACACCAGCGCCGTCATCACCAACCTGGAGGACGAGCTGTCCCTGGTGGACCGGATGCTCGACGCGATCCAGGGTGAGCTGATCCGCCGTCAGGAGCTGCTCCGCAAGGCCGGCAACTACGCCTCGCAGCGGGACTACGAGAAGGCCCGCGCGGCGGGCGCCCCGCTGGCCCCGCTGGCCAGCCTGTTGATGATCTGTGACGAGTTCAGCGAGCTGCTGACCGCCAAGCCGGACTTCATCGACATGTTCGTGCAGATCGGGCGGGTGGGCCGGTCGCTCGGGGTGCACCTGCTGCTCGCGTCACAGCGTCTGGAGGAGGGTCGGCTGCGCGGCCTGGACACCCACCTGTCGTACCGGGTCGGCCTGCGGACGTTCTCGGCGATGGAGAGCCGGGTGGTGCTCGGCGTGCCGGACGCGTACGAGCTGCCCCGTTCCCCCGGCCACGGGTACATGAAGTTCGGCACCGAGCCGCTGGTGCGCTTCAAGGCGGCGTACGTCTCCGGCGTGCACCGCAAGTCGGCGCAGGCCGAGCGGCATGTCGGCATGGAGACCGACCTGGTCCTGGACTATTCGACCCACTACCAGGCGCCGAAGGCTGACCAGGAGGAGGTCAAGCCTGAGATCCCGGTCGAGGACGACTCGGACGTGCTGAAGGAGACGCTGCTCGACGTCATGGTGAGCCGGCTGGAGGGCCGCGGCGTTCCGGCGCACCAGGTGTGGCTGCCGCCGTTGGCCGAGCCCCCGACGCTGGATCAGTTGCTGCCGCCGCTGACGGCGGACACGCAGCGCGGCATGCAGGTGAGCAACCCCGACCTGCACGGCCGGCTGCAGGCTGTCGGCGGGATCGTGGACCGGCCGTTCGAGCAGCGCCGCGACCTGCTCTGGGTGGACCTGGCCGGCGCCGCGGGGCACACCATGGTGGTCGGCGGGCCGCAGAGCGGCAAGAGCACGCTGCTGCGGACCCTGGTCTCCAGCATGGCGGTGTCGCACACCCCGCGCGAGGCCCAGTTCTACTGCCTGGACTTCGGCGGCGGCGCCCTGATGGGGTTGCGCGACCTGCCGCACGTGGGCGGGGTCGCCACGCGGCTGGACGTCAACGCGGTCCGGCGCACCGTCTCCGAGGTCGTCACGCTCATGGATGCCAGGGAACGGCACTTCGGCAACCAGTCCATCGACGGGATCGCCAGCTACCGGCGGATGCGGCGGGAGGGCAGGTTCGCCGAGGACCCGTTCGGCGACGTGTTCCTGGTGATCGACGGCTGGTTGACGATGCGGCAGGAGTTCGAGGATCTGGAGCCCGCGATCACCAAGATCGCGAACTCCGGCCTCGGGCTCGGGGTGCACCTGATCGGCGCGGCGACCCGGTGGACGGACGTGCGGCCGGCGGTGCGCGACCTGTTCGGCACCCGGCTGGAGCTCCGCCTCGGCGACCCGACGGACTCGGCCGTGAACCGCAAGGCGGCGATGAACGTACCCGAGGGCGCGCCGGGGCGCGGCCTGACGCCGGACGGCCTGCACTTCCTGTCCGGCCTGCCGCGCATCGACGGCCGGCAGAGCGACGACGACCTCACCGAGGGCGTCGCGAAGATGGTGCAGACGCTCAGCAACGCGTGGACCGGCCCGCCGGCGCCGAAGGTGCGGCTCCTGCCGGCGGAGTTGACGTACGAACAGCTTCCGACCCCGGCGACGCAGACCCGGCCGGGCATTCCGATCGGCATCGCCGAGAACGACCTGCAGCCGGTGTACATGGACTTCGCGGCGGAGTCGCACCTGCTCCTGTTCGGCGACGTCGAGTGCGGCAAGAGCTCCTTCCTACGGGCGCTGTCGCGCAGCATCGCCGAGCGCTACACACCGAAACAGGCCAAGATCATGGCCATCGACTACCGGCGCAGCCTGCTCGGGTCGATCAGCGAGGAGCACCGGCTCGGCTACGGGACGGCCACGCAGATCACGGCCGATCTGGTCGCCCAGGTCGCGGCGGTGATGCAGGACCGGCTGCCCGGGCCGGACATCACACCGGAGCAGTTGCGAGCGCGCAACTGGTGGAGCGGGCCCGAGCTGTACATGTTGATCGACGACTACGACATGGTCGCCACCGCCGGGAACAACCCGGTCCTGCCGATCCTGGAGT
>WHSM01000399.1 GCA_009380105.1 Micromonosporaceae bacterium | reverse complement strand
CAGGGTCGCCGCGATGCGAGCGGACCACGTAGGCTGCACAGTCACGATCACTGGCCTCCCTCCGACAACCCGTGCAATACACCGACGGTCACTATGCCTTGTTCAGGGGCCCAGGTGCGACCCGGGGCGGCGGAGCGCGACGCACAGTGTGTGGCACGCCACCGATAGTTCCCGACGAGTCGGACCAATCGCACCAGGCCGGGCACGTGGCGCGGTGTGAGGCCAGCCGCGCGGTGACAGCCGAACGGGCAATAGAGTCGGCGTGTGCCATCACGCCAGGTCGATCCGGAGCAGCTTCGCGCCGCCGCGCGCGCCGTGCTCGACGCGGTGCGCGAAGACCAGTCGCCTCCACCCGAGGAACTCGCCAGCGCGGTGCGGATGTCGCTGTCGGTGCTGGCGCGGATCGCGCCGGGCAAGGCTGTGGAGGTGCGGATTCCGCCGTACGGCGCGATCCAGTGCGGCCAGGGCCCCCGGCACACCCGAGGGCAGCCTCCGAACACGGTGGAGACCGATCCGGTGACGTGGGTGCGGCTGGCGGCCGGCGACCTGCTGTGGGCGGACGCGGTCGAGTCGGGCCTGCTGCACGCCAGCGGCATCCGCGCCGACCTGTCGGCCCACATCCCCGTCATCCGCCCCTGACGCCGATCCCCACCCCTCACGATGATCAAGGGATGGTTGACGCGACACGCCGCCGAGACACGCCAGCATCCCTTGATCACCGCCACGGAGCACGGGTCGACCTTGCGGTGTGCGGCTTCCCAGCAACTGCGCGTCACTCCCTTGGGCTCGCGTACACTGACCGCGGACAGGTGAATTTCTCAGCTAGCGAGGAGTAGCGGGTGCCCCGAGGTGACGGGCGGCTTACCCACGACCTCGATCCGCAGCGGCCAGGCCCGCAGGACGCGTGTGGCGTCTTCGGCGTGTGGGCCCCCGGTGACGAGGTAGCCAAGTTGGCGTACTTCGGGCTCTACGCCCTGCAACACCGCGGCCAGGAGGCTGCCGGCATCGCGGTCAGCGACGGCTCCGGCATCGTCGTCTACAAGGACGTGGGGCTGGTCGCCCAGGTCTTCGACGAGCCGACCCTCGCCAGCCTCAGGGGCCACATCGCGATCGGCCACACCCGCTACTCCACCACCGGCGCGTCCAACTGGGAGAACGCCCAGCCGACGCTGCGCTCCACGCCGACCGGCACCACGGTCGCCCTGGCGCACAACGGCAACCTGGTCAACAGCGCGGAACTGGCCCGCCAACTCGGCTCGGACACGGCCGACCCCACCGCCACCACCGACACCGCCCTGGTCAGCAGCCTGCTGGTCGCTCGCCCCGACGTCTCGGTGCAGGCCGCGGCGTTGGAGCTGCTGCCGACCCTGAAGGGCGCGTTCAGCTTCGTGTTCATGGACGAAGACACGTTGTACGCTGCCCGCGACCCGCAGGGCGTGCGGCCGCTGGTGCTGGGCCGGCTGGACCGTGGCTGGGTGGTCTCCAGCGAGAACTCGGCGCTCGACATCGTGGGCGCGTCGTTCGTGCGCGAGGTCGAGCCCGGCGAGCTGATCGCGATCGACGAGCACGGGCTGCGCAGCGAGCGGTTCGCCAACCCCCAGCCCAAAGGCTGTGTCTTCGAGTACGTCTACCTGGCCCGTCCCGACGCCACGATCGCCGGCCGCAACGTGCACGCCGCCCGGGTCGACATCGGCCGCAAGCTGGCCCGGGAGCACCCGGCGGAGGCGGACCTGGTGATCCCGTCCCCGGAGTCCGGCACCCCCGCCGCGATCGGATACGCCGAAGCGTCCGGCATCCCGTACGGCGTCGGCCTGGTCAAGAACGCCTACGTCGGCCGCACCTTCATCCAACCGTCCCAGACCATCCGCCAGCTCGGCGTCCGGCTGAAGCTGAACCCGCTGCGCGACGTCATCCGAGGCAAGCGGATCGTGGTCGTGGACGACTCCATCGTCCGGGGCAACACACAGCGCGCCATCGTGCGGATGCTCCGGGAAGCCGGCGCGGTCGAGGTCCACGTGCGGATCTCGTCGCCACCGGTGAAGTGGCCGTGTTTCTACGGCATCGACTTCGCCACCCGCGCGGAGCTGATCGCCAACGGCCTGGACGTCGACGGAGTACGTCGCTCTCTCGGCGCCGACTCGCTCGGTTACGTCTCGATCTCGGGGTTGATCGCGGCCACTGAGCAGCCGTCGAACCGGCTGTGCCGCGCTTGCTACGACGGTGAGTATCCGATTCCGCTCCCCGCTGGCGACCTGATCGGCAAGCATGTCCTCGAAGGACTCAGCAAGCGGCAGCGCGCCGCGGCTGTCTCCGAGGGCGAGCATGCCGTGGCGGCCGGCGCGGGCGCGCCCAGCGACGTCGCGCAGACCGCCCCGGTCGGCGACGCCGCAGAACAACTGTCCGGTACGGCCGATGGAACGGTGCTGACCCTCCAGCCGGCGCGGGAAGGCTTGTCGAGTTCGGGCGCCGCCCCTGGCGAAGCTCCGGACGAGGCGAGCCGCGCGTCGCTGCGGCATTGATACCAACGTCAACCCACCTCGGCCCCTAAGGGGAGAGCTGTGACCCACGTGACCGAGCGTCCGAGCAAGGCCCGGAAGGTGACGCCATGGAACGGCGGCGCCAACCGCAAGCGCACCATGAGCTACGCCGACGCGGGCGTGAGCATCCACGCCGGCGAGGAGGCTGTCGAGATGCTCAAGCCGCATGTGAAGAAGACCTTCCGCCCCGAGGTGGTCGGGGGCATCGGTGGCTTCGCCGGACTCTTCAAGTTCGACACGTCGAAGTACAAGAATCCGCTGCTCGCCTCCTCCACTGACGGTGTCGGCACCAAGCTGGTGATCGCACAGCAGATGGACCACCACGACACAGTGGGCGTCGACCTGGTGGCCATGGTGGTTGACGACATCGTGGCGTGCGGCGCGGAGCCGCTCTTCCTGCTGGACTACATCGCGTGCGGCGAAGTGAAGCCGGACCGGGTGACGGACATCGCGGCCGGGATCAGCGACGGCTGCCGGTACGCTGGCTGCGCTCTCCTCGGCGGCGAGATCGCCGAGCACCCCGGTGTGCTGCGTCCCGACGAGTACGACCTCGCGGCGACCGGCGTCGGCGCGGTCGAGGCCGACGAGGTGCTCGGCGAACACCGGGTCGAGGTGGGCGACGTGATGATCGCCATGGGCTCGACGGGCCTGCACTCCAACGGCTACTCGCTGGTGCGCAGCGTGCTGCTGGGAGCCGGCCGGATGCGGCTGGACACCGTGATCGAGGAGCTGGGACGGCAGCGCACCCTGGGCGAGGAGTTGCTCACCTCCACCAAGATCTACACCATGGACTGCCTTGAGCTGATCAAGGAATGTGATGTGCGGGCGTTCGCCCACATCACCGGCGGCGGCATCCCGGGCAACGTGATGCGGGTGCTCAACTCCGAGATCGACGCCGTGGTGGACCGCTCCACCTGGCGCCCCCAGCCGATCTTCGACCTGATCGGCGCGAAGGGCCGTGTCGACGACGAGGAGATGGAGCGCACCTTCAACATGGGCATCGGGATGGTCGCCGTGGTCTCCCCGGAGGACGCCGACCGGGCGCTCGCGCTGCTCACCGGCCGCCAGGTCAACGCCTGGCCCGTCGGCGAGATCATCGAGGGCTCCGGCCAGGTCCAATTGGTAGGCCACCACACCCGCGGCTGATTGGCGGACTCAGCTTCCCGCTGCCGGCGTTCTCGCTCGGTTGCGTGCCAAGACCGCACGCGGCCCTCGCTGCGGCCTTGGCAGCGGAAACCTGAGCCTCGCCATATCCAACCCTTTGTAGATCGTGAAACCCCAGCGGGCGTACGCCCGCTGGGGTTTCACGATCTGTGCGTGGGGCCGGGTATGCTGGCCGCGTGCATGAAGATACATCGGAGAGCATAGTCATTCGTCGAGCTGTGACGAAGGATGTGCCGGCGATTCGGCGCCTCATCGAGGTCTACGCGCCTGCCGGGAGGCTGCTCGCCAAACCGACCGTCACGTTGTACGAGGACATCCAGGAGTTCCTCGTCGCCGAGCTGGCCGGCGACGTGGTCGGCTGCGGCGCCCTG
>WHSM01000628.1 GCA_009380105.1 Micromonosporaceae bacterium | reverse complement strand
ATGCGTGTGGTGATCTGCCCTGACAAGTTCGCCGGCACCCTCTCCGCGCCGGAGGCCGCGGCCTGCATCGGGGACGGCTGGGCGGAATCGGCCCCGGACGACGAGCTGGTCCGCAAGCCGCTGGCCGACGGCGGTCCCGGCTTCGTCGACGTGCTCGCCGCCGCCGTCGACGGGGTGCGGATCCCGGTGCGCGCCTGCGACCCGTTCGGCCGGCCCGTCAATGGCGAGGTTCTGACAGTCGGCGACACGGCGTACGTGGAGAGCGCCCAGGCGTGCGGCCTGCACCTGCTGAGCGAGGCGGAGCGCGACCCGAAGGCGACCACGTCCTACGGTCTCGGGCTCCTGCTCGCGGCCGCCGCGGAGTCCGGCGCTCGCCGGATCGTGATCGGGCTCGGCGGCTCGGCGACCAACGACGGGGGAGCGGGCATGCTCGCCGCCCTGGACGCGGCGCCGCTGGACGAGGCTGGGATGGCGCTGCCGTACGGCGGCGCCGCGCTGGCCGGCTGCGCGGGGCTCGGCGGCCCGCCACAGCTTCGGGGCGCTCAGCTCGTCGCCGCCACGGACGTGGACAACCCGCTGCTCGGCATCCACGGCGCGTCGGCGGTCTTCGGCCCGCAGAAAGGCGCCAGCCGGGACGACGTGCTGCTGCTGGACGCCGCGCTGGAACGGTTCGCCGGCGTGCTCCAGCGGGAGCTGCCGGGCGCTCCACCGGACCTGGCTGACCTGCCCGGGGCCGGCGCCGCGGGAGGCATCGGCGCCGCCCTGTACGCCCTCGGTGGGGTGCGCGAGTCCGGGGTCGACCTGATCCGGCGCGTCATCGGGTTCGACGCGGCTCTCGACGGCGCGGACCTGGTGATCACGGGGGAGGGCAGCTTCGACTTCCAGTCGCTGCGCGGCAAGGTGGTGGCGGGCGTGGCCGCCGCGGCGGCCGAGCACGGCGCGCCGTGCGTGGTGATCGCCGGCCAGGTCAGCGTGGGCCGCAGGGAGGCCTCGGCGGCCGGGATCGCCGAGACCTACGCGGTCGCCGACCATGTCGGGGGAGCGGAGCGGGCCTTGGAGAAGCCGGCGGAGGGCCTGCGGTCGCTCGCCGCGACGGTGGCGCGTCAGTGGTCGCGGCGGTAGCGCGCGCGGCGGCTGATAATCGTACAAAAGGAATGAAAGTTCCGGGTCGACCACGTCACACCGCGCGATCGGCGAGAGTCACGCGGCGATGTGCGACCATGGGGAATGTCGCCGGGGGCGCCACGCGTTAGCCCCAGTTGGACCGACTATCAGCTCAAAGGAGCACCAGGTGACCGTTCCGCAGACCACTGAGACGACCACGCAGGGCCAGACCGACGCGCCGACCGGCGTCGTGCTCAGCGACGACGCGGCCGTGAAGGTCAAGGCGCTGCTGGAGCAGGAGGGTCGTGACGATCTCCGGCTGCGGGTCGCGGTGCAGCCCGGCGGCTGCTCCGGCCTGCGCTACCAGCTCTTCTTCGACGAGCGTTCCCTCGACGGCGACTCGGTCTCCGACTT